>CAZHJO010000037.1:0-13209 GCA_964532755.1 uncultured Maribacter sp.
TATGGCCCAAACTGCCGAGAACAGGAAGAAATTTGTAGAAAGTGTAATTGAATTTAACACCAAATATGACCTTGATGGTTTGGATGTTGATTGGGAGTATCCCGCAATTCCCGCCGCCAATACAGGTGCCCGACCAGAAGACAAACAGAATTTCACCTTATTGATGAAAGAGTTGCGTGAAGGGTTGAATACCTTGGAACGAAAACAAACATTGACTTTTGCCTCTGCCGGTTGGGAAAGGTATTATAAGAATGTAGAGATCAAAGAGGTGATGAAACATGTCGACTATATGAATATTATGACCTATGATCAAATTGGTTCAACATCCCCTTTTACAGGGCACCATACCGCATTGGGATTTATAGATCTTGAACATATCATGGGCACCCCTGCCTGGGATATTTTGGAAAGTCGAAAGGAAGAAATGAAAAAACGGGGCTATACCTTTAAACCTAGATCTGTTGAAAGAATAGTGGATTTTTGCATTGAAAATGGGGTGGAACGCAAACAAATTGTCATTGGAGCGGCATTTTATGGCAGAGCTTGGAAAGGTGTCCCTCCCAAGAACAATGGGCTATACCAAGAAAATTCAGGTTCGTACATCGGATGGAGCGGTTACAGTCAGATTAGAAATGAATTTGAGACAAACAAGAACTATCAAAGATATTGGGATCCAATCGCCAAAGCACCTTATTTATATAGTACAAAGGATAGTATTTTCATAAGTTATGACGATACGGTTTCGGTGCGCTTAAAAACACAATATGCCATAAAAAATAAGCTCGGTGGGATTATGTTTTGGCAATTGGGCAATGACACCAAGGAAGAAAATAGTCTTTTGAAATCGATGTATGACGCATCTGTAAAAGGTCAATAAGCACTTAAAAATCCTATTATGAAAATTAATGTAATACCTATCCTGGCTTTACTGGTTTTCTTCCATTCTTCATGTTCTGACAAAATGATGAACTTAGTTGAAAATGGTGAGTCGGACTATGAGATTGTTTTTACGGGCGATGCAACAGCAAAGCATTATAATTCCCCCGAAGTTTTACAGTCTTATATAGAAAAGATCAGCGGTGCTAAATTAGCTATTGTTGATGAAAATTCACAAACTGCCGACAAACATAAGATTTATGTAGGCAAAAAGAATGACCTTGAATTAGATGAACATCAGATACGTATTCATTCGGACAATGAAAACCTTTTTATTACTGGAGGATCTAGCAGTGCAGTGAATAATGCCGTTTATGAATTTTTAGAGAAATATTTAGACTGTGAATGGTTTAGTCCCGATGTTGAAAAAATTCCTATTTCTTCATCTATTGTAGTAGACTTGCCAATTGCTTACACCTATACACCAGAAATAACTACCCGTACGGTCCATTCAAGGTTGTTCTATAAAAACAAGGATTATGCAGACAAACAAAAAGTGACCTATAAAGCTTTTCCACGATATGTTCCAAAAGCAAGGGTCCATACATTCCATAGATTTATACCTGAAGAAAAATTCTATAAACCGCATCCGGAATATTTTGCATTACGTGGCGATAAAAGGTTACCCACCCAGCTGTGTTTGACCAATAAAAACGTTCTTGAAATTGTCAGGGACTCTGTAAGATCATTGTTTGATCAAAATCCAGAAGCTTCTGTAATCTCAGTAAGTCAAGATGATAATCAGCAATTTTGCCAATGTGAAAATTGCAGAAAGGTCGATGAGGCCGAAGGCAGTCCGGCTGGTACAATGATTCTTTTTGTGAATCAGGTGGCTGAGGATTTTCCGGATAAAACCATTTCAACGCTTGCGTATCAACATACCAGAAAACCCTGTAAAACGAAACCCAAGGATAATGTGTTGATTACCCTGTGTTCAATTGAATGTGATAGAAGTGGCCCCATAGAGGAAAAATGTAAGGATTTTGCAGATGATTTACAGGGATGGGGAAAATTGACCGATAATATCAGAATTTGGGATTATACGACCCAATTCACCAACTTTTTGGCTCCGTTTCCCAATATACATACACTGAAACCTAATATTGAGTTGTTTAAAAGTAATGGCGCAAAGTGGATTTTTGAGCAACATAGTAGCCATCCGAGTGAATTGTTTGAGCTTAGATCTTACATCACGGCCAAATTACTATGGAATCCCAGTTTGGAGCTCGAAGACCTATTAACTGAATTTACAAATGGATACTATGAGGAAGCCGGAATTTTTGTAAAAAGATATGTAGATGCCATTCATGCCGAGCTCAAGGATGATCCGGATTTTTACTTGTTCCTATATGGTGATCCATCACAAGCTTTTGATTCCTATCTATCGGCAGATTTGTTGAAAGAATATGCAAGTTTGTTTGATAGAGCCGAAGAAGCAGTGGCGGAAAAGGTTGAAGTACTGGAAAGAGTCAGAGCTGCTCGATTGGGTGTTGACTATGCCATATTGGAAGCCTGTAGAAAAGGGTTGACCAAAGAATATGCCCTAGTGGTCAAGGGAGATGAAGGCGCACCTGAGGTGAATCCTTTGGTCAGTGAAATATTGAAGAAGTTCAAATCAACAACGGATCAAGGTAGAATTACGTTAATGAATGAAATGGGATTTACTGTCGATGAATATCTTAATTCCTATACAAAGGCCTTGGATGTAGCTAAACGACCGAATAAAGCCTTGGATAAAAAGGTAACATTAATGACAAAACCCAAAAAATACGCAAAAGAAGATCCACAGGTTTTAACTGATGGTGCCTTAGGTGGTAATGGGTTTTATGCCAATTGGTTGGGTTTCGAGGGGAATCATCTTGAAGCCGTGGTAGATTTAGGTCAAGAGCATCAGATTAATACGATTTCAATGGCATTTTTACAGGTAACGAATCATGTGGTTTTTTTCCCTACAAAGGTGACTTATTTTGGATCCAAGGATAATAGCAATTATAAATTGTTAGGGAAGGTGCGTAACACTGATCCATTGACCAAAAGAAGTAAGGTCAACGATATTCAATATTTTGATGTGAACAAGGTGGACCAGCAATTTAGATATATCAAGATCATCGCTGAAAATATGGGGGAACCGCCCTATTGGCATCATGCAGCGGGGACACCTTCTTGGATTTTTGCCGATGAGATTCTCATAAATTAAATGACTAGTATATGAAAAATAAAGCAGGTATTAAGCGACATGTCCTTTTTTTGCTTTGTGCACTGTTATTTGGCCAAAAAGTAAGTACGCAAGCCATTTATGAAGATGACAGGTATGTGCCGGAAACAGATCCACTGGTACTTGAGAAACTTGAAGAATGGAAAGATCTAAAATTTGGATTGTTGATGCACTGGGGACCCTATAGTCAATGGGGTATTGTGGAATCTTGGTCCCTCTGTCCCGAAGACTATGGCTGGTGCGAACGCAAGAAAGGGAGCGCCCCACAAGATTATTTTTCCTATAAAAGGGAATATGAGGATTTAAAAAAGACTTTTAACCCGCTTAAGTTCAATCCCCAAAAATGGGCAGTAGCAGCAAAGAATGCTGGCATGAAGTATGTTGTTTTCACCACAAAGCACCACGATGGTTTTTCAATGTTCGATTCTAAGTATACAGATTATAAAATAACCGATACGGAAACACCATTTTCTACCCATTCGAAAGCGAATATTACTAAGGAGATTTTCAATGCCTTCAGAGCAGAGGGCTTATGGGCAGGGGCCTACTTTTCAAAGCCAGATTGGCATAATGAAGATTATTGGAGCCCTTATTTCCCTCCATTTGACAGAAATGTGAACTACGATCCAGAGCAATATCCTGAAAAATGGGAAAAGTTTACCCAATTTACCCACAATCAGATTTTAGAACTGCTTACGGATTATGGCAAGATAGATATACTCTGGTTAGATGGGGGATGGGTAAAGAAAAGGTCTGAAAAAAACCTGCAAGACAACTACAATGAAAAATTTGCTGAAAATAAATCAGGTAACGGATTTTTAAAGCATCGGGTAATAAGCCAGGATATTAAAATGGACGAGCTAGTTATCAAAGCAAGAGCTAAGCAACCGGGCCTAATCGTAGTCGATAGGGCCGTACACGGTAAAAATCAGAACTATCTCACACCTGAAAACCGTGTTCCCGATAAGCCACTTTCGTATCCCTGGGAGTCCTGTATAATTGCAGGCGGTGGTTGGTCCTATTCTTTTGATGCAAAATACATGTCTGGGAGGGAGGCTATACATACCTTGGTCGATATCGTAGCCAAAGGTGGTAATTTGTTGTTGAACATTGCCCCGAGTCCAGAAGGGGAATGGGATGAGGGCGCTTATGATCTGTTAAACGACATAGGCGATTGGATGAAGATTAATAGTGAGGCCATTTATGGTACAAAGGCAATGAAGCCCTATAAATTTGACAATATCTGCCTTACCTCAAAAAACGATGGTTCAATATATCTTATTTATTTGGTGAATGATGGCCAGACAAACATACCATCACAAATAAAACTTCAAGTCGATGTCAAGAACAATTTTACAGCAAGGATATTAGGAATGAATTCCAATCTTAAATGGTCAAAACATGATGCTGGAATACACATTGCAATACCTGAAAACCTGAAATCGAAATTACTGAAAACCAAGGCTTTTGTAATTAGACTGAAATAGTTTTTTGTTATTCGTAGCTACTATTAGAAATGCCCGCTAACATAGTGGCTAGCTCCCCGGCAACATTCAATTTCTTATTTCTCCTTTATACGCTTTCCAAAAACTGTTCTTTAGCTTTGGACCCTCGTTGTTGGTCGAAAACTTTTTAAAATAACTCTTCTATTTCCAACTTTCGTATATTAAGATATTTTTAATAATTTTAAGATAATCTTAGTATTTCACAGATTCAAAACAATTAACTAAAAACTAACTAGCATGAATCAAAAATTCAAGTATTTATTAATGTTTGTGGCCTTGCTCTATATTCAGGGAACAGTGGCTCAAACCATTTCCGGTACGGTAACGGATAATTCAGGAGTACCGTTACCTAGTGTCAACGTCATAGAAAAAGGTACCACAAATGGTACATCGACTGACTTTGACGGTAATTTCGAATTGAACGTTTCCAGTTCTACGGCAACACTGGTGTTTTCATCACTTGGTTTTGCAACAAGGGAAGTGGGAATAGCAGGACAAACTAGAATTAATGTATCCTTGGATGAGGATGCCGAGATGCTAGGAGAAGTTGTTGTCACGGCCTTAGGTATTAAGAAAGAGGCCAAAGCCATTGGTTATGCGGCCACTGAAGTAGGGGGCGAAGAACTCGCTACAGTTAAAGTTACCAATGCGATCAACTCACTACAAGGTAAGGTAGCAGGTGTTAACATTACATCAAACTCAACGGGTGCAGCAGGATCCAGTAGGGTTGTTATTCGAGGTAACAACACCTTGACAGGGAATAACCAACCGCTGTATATCGTAGATGGAATTCCAATCGGTAATGATAACAATGGTTCTGCCGGTCTTTGGGGCGGTAATGATGGTGGTGATGGGATTTCAAGTATCAACCCAGATGATATTGCATCAGTTCGGGTTTTAAAAGGTGGTGCCGCAACGGCACTTTATGGTTCTCGAGGGGGTAACGGTGTTATATTGATTACTACCAAAGGGGGCGATGGCGCAGAACAAAAAGGTTTTGGGGTAGAGGTGAGTAGCTCTGTTACTTTCGATCAATTGGATACTTCAATTTTAGATTTTCAAACTACTTATGGTCAAGGAACGAGAGCCAGGATACCTTCAGGCCAGGCGGAAGCTTTTGATCTAGGGACCAGTGCATGGGGTCCTTTATTGGATGGTTCTAATGTGGTACAATGGGACGGCGTTGCAAGACCTTATTCTTATACTGGGAATAACGCAAGTCGTTTCTATAGAACAGGAACTACTTTCATCAATACAGTGGCTCTTTCCAGTAATTCTGAAAATATGAACTATCGTATTTCGGCCTCTAACCTGGATAATGAGGATTTGATGCCAAATGCTGGATTAAATCGTAAATCTTTCTCCATAAATTCTGGAGCAGTTCTTTCCGATAAAATAACTACTCAAGTTAATGCGAGGTATGTTGTTGAGAAAGTGCAGAACAGGCCAAGATTATCAGATGCTCCAGGAAATGCTAACTTTACGGTAGCTTTGTTGGCACCAAACATTGATGTAAGAAATTTGCAGCCCGGCGCTAATGAGGATTTGACCGAGAATCAATATTCCAGTAATATATTTTCCCAAAACCCATATTTCGCGGCGTATAATTTCAGGAATATGGATCAAAAACATAGGATTATCGCGTCTTCTTCTATTCGCTATGATATTTTAGACTGGTTATATCTTAACGGAAGGGTAGGTACTGACCATTATACAAGAAAATCTACCAGTATTACACCATATGGTACGGCTTATCAGCCTCTTGGTTCAATGACCGAACAAGAAAGGAGATATACCCAGGTAGATGCGGATCTTATATTGGGTGCTGACAATGACATCACGGATAAGTTCTCTACCTCAGCCTTTGTAGGGATCAATAGCAACCACATAAAGTTTGAGCAATTGAACTTGGGTGGAGGTGATTTTATTGTTCCTGGTTTTGAGGATATATCAAATCTAGCGAACCAAAACAGGTCTCGCAGTTTCAATCAGCGGAAAATAGGATCGGTGTATGGCTCTTTGGAATTAGCCTATGACCGTTGGGCATATATAACTTTTACAGGAAGAAATGACTGGTTTTCTACACTTTCCTTCCCCGGAAAAGAAACCTCCAATAATGTATTCTATCCGTCTGCCAATGCCAGTTTGGTGTTATCGGATGCTTTCGAAATGCCGGAAGCTATTACCTTCTTAAAACTAAGGGGTGGTTATTCTGAAGTAGGTGGCGGTGGAGATATTTCCTATCAATTGGCTCCTACGTTTGAGTTGTTCGGACAGGGACATTTAGGACAACCACTGGGAAGAGTTAGTGGTAGCAGGGTTCCGAATGCCAATTTGGTACCATGGACTAAAAGCGAAGTTGAAGTTGGTTTGGATGCCCGGTTTTTTGATAATCGTTTATCCTTGGATGTAGCTTTGTATAAAAATGAAACTACCAATGACCTTGTAAATGCTACAACATCTATTTACTCTGGATATTCCAATGCAAGGGTAAACATAGGTAAATTGGAGAATAAGGGGGTAGAATTCTTAGTTTCGGTTACTCCAATTAGAGCAGAGAATTTTAACTGGTCCACTACTTTTAATGGGTCTTTTAATGAAAGTATGATTGTTTCTACAAATCCTGAAGAACAGCCCGTAAGTTTAGATGAGCCTAGAACCAGAAATGTTAGAATACAACATATAGTTGGTGAGCGTTACGGTAAGATTGTCGGCGTGAGTTTTGTTCGCGATAATGCTGGGAACATCGTTTATGATATAGACGCTGAGGGCGTACCACGTGCCCAGGAGGGCGAAAGAATCATATTGGGTGACGGTGTAGCTCCTTGGTCAATGGGTTGGAGTAATAATTTCAGCTTTGGCGATTTTAACTTGAACTTCTTAATTGATGGTAAATTCGGAGGTCAGGTATTCTCAGGAACGAATACCATAGCATATGGCAATGGTTTGCATAAGGCAACTTTGGTAGGTAGGGAAAATGGGTTAACCGTTTCCGGTATTGATGGTGCCACTTTTGACCCTGATACAGGATCCGGAACATCTTTTACCACAACCATTGCACCTGAAAATTTGCAAACGTATTGGGGACAACTTAATGACGTAGCCGAGGAGTTTGTAGAAGATGCAGACTATATTAAATTCAGGGAATTAAGCTTTGGATATAGTTTTCCAGATAAAATACTGGACAGAACCTTTATGACCAACGCTACTATTTCGATTATTGGTCGTAACTTGTTCTATATTCAGAGAAGTGCGGATAATATTGATCCGGAAAGTGCCTATAATGTAGGTAACTCCCAAGGGCTTGAATATTTTGGGGTTCCATCTACGAGGAGTTACGGTCTAAGTTTAAATGTTAAATTCTAAAGAGATAAAATAATGAAAAAAATACTGTTCATATTGTCATTTGCCCTAGTATTGGGGTCCTGTGATGAAGGTTTTGAGGACCTGAATGTTGACCCTACAAAACCAAGTCAGGTTCCGGTCACGAGCAAGCTTACGGCTACCCAGTTGTTTACTTCTGGAGAGCGTTATGAAAATTGGCGTGCCAATTTGATCTATCAATCCACCATGATGCAGCATTATGCCACTACGGCAGGATATTGGGATGGGGATAAATACACATGGAACCGCGGATACGCTTCTTCTTTAATAGACCGTTATTATGGTAATGCTGTAAAGACCGTCGAAGATATGTTGGTGCAACTGGATCAGGAAGGTGCTCCGGCAGAAATGAAAGCGATAACCCGAATAATGCGCGTTTTCATCTTTTCTAGACTTACCGATTTGTATGGCGACATACCATACAGTGAAGCGGGAAAGGCTGTTATTGAGGGTATTCTCCAACCAAAGTATGATGCCCAAAGCGAGATTTATGCCGATATGTTAAAAGAGCTGGAGGAATCGGCTGCCGCACTAGGATCAGGAACCTCTGGTTTTGGTTCTGCTGATTTGTTCTATGGAGGTAATCAGGCCCAATGGAAAAAATTTGCCAATTCAATGATGCTACGTCTAGGGCTACGACTTATCAAAGTTGATGCTGCTGGGGCACAGGCATGGGCTACTAAAGCTATTTCTGGAGGTGTAATGACGTCCAATGCCGATATTGCGTATGTTCCTCATACCGTTGGTCCTGGAGGTATTAATCAAAACGGAATTGGGGAAGTTTTCCAGGCCGATGGCAACCAGAGAATGAGTAAGACCTTTATCGATTTCTTACAGGATGATCCAAGATTACCGATATTGGCGGCCCGTCGTTCTGATGGAAGTACGGATCCAGCCGATTTAATAGGTTTTCCAAATGGTCTTGACCTTGAAATGTTGATGGCAGATACAGGAGAGGAAAATACGGATGCATATGCTGAGCCCAACCGTTTAATAATGACACGTCGGGATTCTCCTATGTTCCTACAAACCTATGCCGAAGTTGAATTTATGTTGGCCGAAGCTGCCGAACGCTGGGGTCTTGCAGGTGGTGACCCAGAGCCCCATTATAACGCAGGAGTTAGGGCTGCCATGAAAATGTATGAAATAGATTCGCCGGATGCTGCTATTGCCGATGCTGATATAGATGCCTATTTAGTGGCAAAACCATTTGATCCAGCCAATGCAATAGAGCAAATAGCCACTCAATATTGGGCGGCTACCTACCTGAATGAATATGAAACATTTTCCAACTGGAGACGAACAGGATTTCCTGCATTGGTTCCGGTTAATTACCCAGGGAATGAGACTGGTGGTACTATACCAAGAAGGCTTACATATTCTGTAGGTGACCAGGCGAATAACCCAGCCAATTACGAAGCGGCCGTTGCTAGACAAGGTCCAGATGTACTAACAACTCGTGTATGGTGGGATGTGCAATAGGAATAGTTAATTTGTTGTTCTCTAAGAGTTTTCTATTTAATTTTGGAGAGAGTTAGTTGATAAAGGAGAGGAAACTCTCCTTTATTTTTTTTATTGTATTAAATTATTATCACATGTTGTCTATTAGTTCCCATCGGTTATGGATAGCAGTACCATTTTGTTTTTTACTGCTTACCAACATTTCATTGGCACAGGTCAATAAAAGGTTTTCACTTTTAAACGCAAGACAATCAGGCATTGATTTTAATAACAAGGTAAAGGACACCAAAAACAGGAATATTTTACTCTATTCCAATTTTTATGGTGGAGCCGGTGTTGGCGTAGGTGATTTTAATAATGACGGCCTTCAAGACATTTATTTTGCAGGGAACACCGTTGATGATAAACTTTATTTCAACGAAGGTAAGTTGAGCTTCAAGGATGTGACCAAAGCATCAGGAATAAGAAATGATGGCGGGTGGTCCACTGGAGTTACTGTTGCTGATGTTAATAATGATGGGTATCAAGACATATACGTAAGTCGGGAATTATACGATAACAATCCCAAATGGAGGACAAATTTACTGTACATTAATAATGGTGATGGTACTTTTAAAGAATCTGCCAAGGAATTTGGGGTCGACAATTCGCAAAGAACGAGGGGGGCAACATTCTTGGATTTTGATAAAGATGGCTTTTTGGATTTGTTCCTATTGACCCAACCACCCAACCCGGGGAGTTATTCAGAATTATCGGGAACGACACTTCTTAAACCCGAATATCATTTAGTATTGTATAAAAACACTGGCAATAATTCATTTGTTGATGTAAGTGAAGCTGCTGGGATCAATAAGACTGGTTTTCCAAATGCCGTTTCTGTGAGTGATTTAAATAACGATGGTTGGGAAGATCTATATGTGACCAATGATTTTTACGCTCCCGATTTTATTTTTTTGAACAACAAAAATGGCACTTTTACCAATGTAGCTAATGAATCCCTGAATCATATGTCCTACTATAGTATGGGCATCGATGTTGCTGACTTGAACAATGATAATTATTTGGATGTCTTTGTTTTGGATATGGTAGCAGAGGACAATTTCCGCTTAAAATCCAATATGAGCGGTATGAATCCTGATTCTTTTTGGAAAGTGGTTGACGATGGGGGCCATTATCAATATATGTACAATGTTTTGCAACTGAATAACGGTAATATGACTTTCAGTGATATTGCCCAATTTACAGGGATGGCAGCAACAGATTGGAGCTGGTCTAATTTAATCGCTGATTTTGATAACGATGGTTTAAAAGATACCTACATCACCAACGGATTGCTTCGTGATATTAGAAACACCGATGCTGATAAACGAATTGGTCAGTACATTACGGAAACAGCAAATAAATGGGTGATGGAAAACCCAGAAGGCGGAGATATTAGTATATGGGATATCCTGGACCTAAATGAGGCATTATCCCTTGTTCCTTCCCAACCTTTAAGGAATTATGCCTTCAAAAATCACGGAGACTTGGAATTCACCCAAATTGCCAAAGAATGGGGGTTGGATCAAGAATCATTTTCAAATGGATCGGCCTATGCAGATTTTGATAATGATGGGGATTTGGATATTGTAGTGAACAACATTAATGAGAAAGCCTATGTGTATAGGAATAACTCTGAATCCTTTTCTAATACGAATTTTCTTAGAATCGAATTGTCCGATGTTAATGATAGACCGGTTTTCGGATCAAGGGTTAAACTGTACTCCAACGGGCAGATACAAGTAAATGAAACTACCAATGTAAGGGGAATTTATTCCACAAGTGAATCTATAGTTCATTTTGGTTTGGGTGGGAATATGAAAGTCGATAGTATTCAGGTAATATGGCCTAATTTAAAAAGTACGGTTAAATATGATATAGCTTCAAATCAAACCATAAAACTTCAAAACGATATTGGGGAGGTGTTCGAAGGAATTCACAAGAATTCAACGCAAAAGTATAATTTTGAGGAAATCACCGAATCATTCGGGCTTAATCATACCCACATCGAAAATGTTTTCGATGATTTCGAGAAACAGATCTTAATGCCGCATAAGATGTCCCAATTTGGTCCGGCAATGGCTATTGGCGACATTAATAATGATGCATTGGATGATTTGTTCATAGGTGCTGCAACTGGTCACGAAGCTGCCCTGTACGTTCAGGATATTCAAGGAGGTTTTGAAAAGAGCTCAGAGGAATTATGGAGAAAAGAAGATGACTATGAAGATGTAGATGCCCTTTTTGTTGATATAAATGGTGATGGATTTAAAGATTTGTATGTAGTAAGTGGCGGAAATGAGTATCCGGTAAATGATTTGCATTACGTGGACCGCATATATTTAAATGACGGACTGGGCAATTTTACAAAAGGAGCAATTCTAGGTGTGGGCAGAATGAGTGGTTCTAAGGTAATTCCTGCCGATATTGATAACGATGGTGATATTGATTTGTTTGTAGGAGGAAGGCATACACCCCATCATTATCCTTTGCCTGCCACAAGTATGATTCTGATCAATGAAAATGGTCAGTTAATCAATAGGACTGAGGTTATTGCGCCTGAATTGAAAAATGTTGGAATGATTACAGATGCTGTCTGGGATGATTATGATTCGGATGGTGATCAGGATCTGATTTTCGTAGGCGAATGGATGGCAATAACGATTTTTGAGAATATAGATGGAATTTTTGCAAAGAATTCAATTCCCGATTTGGAAAATACCAAAGGGTGGTGGTTTAGCCTGGATAAAGGTGATTTTGATGGCGATGGGGATATGGATTATATCGCAGGCAATTTAGGTTTGAATTATAAATACAAAACGTCAAAAAATGAGCCCTTTGATATTTATTACAACGATTTTGATGGCAATGGTAATTACGACATAGTCTTAGGTTATTACAACCAAAACAAGCATTACCCATTAAGGGGATTTTCATGCTCGTCCCAGCAAATACCGGGGTTGAAGAATAAGATAAAAAAATACGATGTTTTCGCCTCCTTGGAGATTGATGAGGTTTACGGTGAAAGCAACTTGGATAATTCATTGCATCTTGTAACCGATACCTTTGCCTCTTCCTATATTGAGAATATGGGTAATGGTAGTTTTAGGGTTGGTGAACTACCTAATGAGGCACAATTATCTAACGTTAACGATACGGTCATATTCGATTTCAATAAGGATGGAAAGCTAGATGTAATGACCGTTGGCAATTTATTTGTTTCTGAAATTGAAACCCCGCGCAATGATGCGGGTAATGGTCTTCTTTTGTTAGGTGATGGTAAAGGTGGGTTCAACCCTATACCTAGCCATAAAAGTGGTTTATCTGCAAGGAAAGACGCAAAAAAGATAGGCATGCTGGAAAATAATGGAAATGGCATACTGGTTGTGGCCAACAATGATGATATAATCCAGTTTTTTAGGGTAAATTAAATTGGAAATAAGGGCATAGAGCACAACAAGTCGAAATGGACCTGTATCCCAAGCGTGCTGATTACAACAGGATTGTTTCACATCCTTAGTGCTAAGCGCTGAAGATCAATAAAAGAAAACCCATTTCGCAAAAAAAAACAAAAGCAAGCTTTGTTTTTAGCTTGCCTCGTTTTCAACTTTTTGTTGATTTATTCGTGACCTCGACAGGATTCAAACCTGTAACCTTCTGAGCCGTAAT
>CAZHJO010000038.1:0-12878 GCA_964532755.1 uncultured Maribacter sp.
ATTCAATGGTGCTGAAACCCTAGCTCAAAAACTTGATCTTGCTGTGGTCTTTCTTAAGGTCAGCAAAGTAAAACGAGGCCATTATCAGGCGGAATTCATTCCTATTACTTTGGCTGGAGCTAGTACCGATAAAAATGAAATAACGGATAAATTTCTTGAACTTAGTGAACAACAAATCAATGAAAGACCGGAACATTACTTTTGGACCCATCGCCGATGGAAACATCGGGAAAAAGTACCTGAAAAATTCGCAGATTGATTAAATACCGGCAATCCCTTTGATCTCACCGATTATCCTATCGGCCAAAGAATCAGCTTCAGACTGACTTTTTGCTTCCGTATAGATTCTAATGATAGGTTCGGTGTTCGATTTACGCAAGTGTACCCAGTTTTCGGGAAAATCAATCTTGACCCCGTCAATAGTAGAAAGATTCTCATTTTGGTACTTATCGGCCATAGCTTTCAGTATGCCATCAACATCAAGCTCAGGGGTCAATTGAATTTTATTTTTACTCATAAAATAACTCGGATAACTATCACGCAGTTCTTTAACAGTTCCTCCTTTTTCTGCCATAAGCATTAAAAACAAGGCAGTACCGACCAAAGAATCGCGACCATAATGACTTTCAGGATAGATTATTCCCCCGTTACCCTCACCACCAATAATGGCATTATTGGCCTTCATTTTGGTCACAACATTCACCTCACCTACAGCAGAGGCCTCATACGTACCACCATGTTTTTGGGTGATATCACGCAATGCACGGGAAGAGGATAAATTTGATACCGTATTGCCTTTTGTCTTACCCAGAACGTAGTCCGCACAAGCTACCAAGGTATATTCTTCGCCGAACATCTCACCATCATCGCTTATAAAAGCCAATCGGTCAACATCGGGATCAACAACGATTCCGAAATCAGCTTTTTCTTTCACTACCAAATTACATATATCCCCTAGGTGCTCTTTTAACGGTTCTGGGTTATGTGGAAAATGACCCGTTGGATCGCAATATAATTCAACAACCTCAACACCTAAGGTTTCCAATAACTTCGGAATTGCGATACCTCCTGTGGAATTGACTCCATCAACAACAACCTTGAACTTAGCCTTTCGAATGGTATCGGCATCAACTAAAGAAAGGTTCAAAACCTCATTGATATGAATATCAATGTAAGCGTCATTTTTCATTACGCTTCCCAGGTTATCAACTTCAGAAAAATCAAAGTCTTCTTTTTCCGCTATTTCAAGGATTTTAGCACCTTGGGCAGCGTCCAGGAATTCTCCTTTTTCATTCAAAAGCTTCAGGGCATTCCATTGTTTAGGATTATGACTTGCCGTTAAAATAATACCTCCATCAGCATTTTCGAGTGGTACGGCGATTTCAACAGTTGGTGTTGTTGAAAGATCAAGGTCAATTACATCGATGCCCAATCCTATCAAGGTCGAAACTACAAGGTTTTGAATCATTTCACCTGAGAGTCTAGCATCACGTCCAATAACAACTTTCAAATCGTCCTTTTGGGAATAATCCTTCAGCCAAATGCCATAGGCGGCAGCAAATTTAACGGTATCGATTGGCGTTAGGTTATCACCTGGTTGCCCTCCGATTGTACCACGTATTCCTGAAATTGATTTAATTAGCGTCATAGTCTATTAAAAAAGTTTTTGCAAATATACAGGTCTATCATCAATCCTAACTTCCTTATTAGTAAATTCGACCTTATGAACAATTTTTTAGCCCAATGAATTTTTTGGCCCATATTTACCTTTCTTTTGGAGATGATGAAATTACTATTGGTAATTTTATTGCTGATAGTATACGTGGTAATAAAATTGACCATTTACCAACTCGAATACAAAAGGGCATAATCTTGCATCGCGAAATAGATACGTATACAGACGCGCATGCAATTCCCAAACTAAGCAGTAAAAGATTGCATAAAAACTATAGCCACTATAGTCGCGTTATCGTAGATATCTTTTATGATCATTTTTTGGCCAAAAACTGGAAGAACTATTCAAATACCCCGCTAGATATCTTTGTTGAAAATTTTTATGACCTGTTGGAAGACAATTACCCCATTCTTCCTTATGGTATACAACGCATGATGCCGTATATGATTACCGATAATTGGATTTATAATTATGCTAAAATGGAAGGTATTGCGAGAGTATTGAATGGCATGAACCGTAGGACAAAGAATAAATCGAAGATGAATTTTGCCATATTGGACCTAGAAGAACATTACGCTGATTTTGAAAATGAATTCACTTCATTTTTTGAAGAATTAGTTACCTTTTCAAGACAAAAATTTATATCATTATAATTTTGTATTCAACAATGGGCATTCAAAAAATGAAGCAATTATTCAAATCATTACCCCTTCTTTTTCTTATCCTGTTTATTACCCAATGTAGAAGACAACCAGCAAAGGCTACCGGACTTGTAACCGATAAGGCCATGGTCGTATCGGCACGTAAAGAAGCCTCAGCTGTAGGCGCTGCGATACTTAAGAAAGGGGGCAATGCCTTTGATGCTATGGTAGGTACAGAATTGGCCCTTGCCGTTGCCTACCCTTTCGCCGGTAATCTTGGTGGTGGCGGATTTATGGTCTATCGTAAAACCAATGGTGATTTTGGTGCCATTGATTATCGCGAAAAAGCTCCGTTGTCTGCCTCGAAGGATATGTATTTGGATTCCCTAGGGAACGTCATACCAAATAAAAGTACTTTGGGTGCTACTGCTGTCGGTGTCCCTGGTACTATTGCCGGAATTTTCGAAGTTCATGATAAATTCGGTAGCCTGACCATTTCAGAGATCATGGCACCTGTCATTGATCTCGTGGAACAAGGAGTGGTAGTGACAAAAAAACAGGCTAAAAGACTTGAAAAGTATAGAAAACAAATTATTAAAGTAAATGGGGATAATACCTTGTTTTTCAATAGTTGTGTTCAAGGTGATACCTTAAAATACCCTGGTCTTGTCAATACGTTAAAACGGATATCAAAAAATGGCCGTGACGAATTTTATAAAGGCGAAACCGCTAAGAAACTGGTGGCGTTCATCCAAGAAAATGGCGGTTATATTACGGAAGAGGATTTGGTCAGATATGAAGCCAAATGGCGACAACCCATAATCTTTAAATATAAGGACTTGCAGATTATTTCTATGAGTCCACCAAGTAGCGGAGGAGTAACCATGAACCAGATTTTTAAAATGATCGAGCCTTATGACATTTCTGATTTTGGCCATAATGCTACTGAAACCATTCAATTATTCACCGAAGCGAGTCGACGGGCATACGCCGACCGCAATTATTTCCTCGGAGACCCTGATTTTGTTGATATTCCTTTGGATGTACTCTTAAGTCGACAGTATTTGATCGATCGAATGGACGATTTTACTTTTGATAGGGCCACATCATCTACTGCAATAGAACGGGGCAAAATACAGATATCAGAGAGTTCTGAAACCACCCACTACTCTATCATAGACCAGGAAGGTAATGCAGTGTCGGCTACTACTACTTTAAATGGGGCTTATGGTTCTAAACTTTACTGCGATGAATTGGGTTTTTTCTTGAACAATGAAATGGATGACTTCAGCTCCAAACCCGGCGTGCCCAATATGTTTGGTCTTATTGGTGCGGATGCGAACAGTATTGGCCCTGAAAAGCGTATGTTAAGTTCAATGACTCCTTCTATTGTTGTAAAAGACCATAAGCTATGGATGGTAGTTGGTAGTCCAGGAGGTTCAACTATAATTACAGCAGTGGCCCAAACCATTCTTAATGCCTATGAATTTAATTTAAGTATGCAAGATGCGGTTAATGCGCCAAGATTCCATCACCAATGGTTACCCGATTATGTGACCTTTGAACCTGAAGGGTTCTCAACCAACATAAAAGAAGAACTTAAAAACAAAGGTTATTTAATCAATGAAGACCGCACCCCTATCCTAGGTAAAGTTGATGCAATCCGGGTGTTGCCCGATGGGCGATTAGAAGGTGGAGCCGACAAAAGGGGCGATGATACCGCAGTGGGTTTTTAACTTTCTATAAATTGCTATACAATGATTCAATCCTATAAAAGAAAACCCAAATTGGCCACTCAATACGACACGATAATAGTTGGATCGGGAATGGGAAGCCTAACTTCTGCAGCAATCTTGGCTAAAGAAGGACAAAAAGTATTGATCTTGGAACGACACTATACGGCCGGGGGTTTCACCCATGTTTTTAAACGTAAAGGCTACGAATGGGATGTGGGCATCCATTACATTGGTGAGGTTCAGCGTCCCAAAAGTATCACCAAACGTCTCTTTGATTATATCAGTGATGGTAATCTAAAATGGGCTGACATGGGTGAAGTTTATGATCGGATCATTATTGGTGATAAATACTATGATTTCGTAAAGGGGGTCAAAAACTTTAAACAAAAGATGTATGAATATTTTCCAGAGGAAAAAGTGGCAATAGATGATTATGTAGCTATGGTTTTTGCTAGCACTAAGGCTACGAGGAGTTTTTTTGCGGAAAAGGCCATACCACCCTTCTTGTCTAAATTTATTGGAAACAAAATGCGGAAACCATTCCTGCGTTTTTCGGATAGTACAACCTATGAGGTGTTGAGTTCTTTAACAAAAAACCAAGAGTTGATCAAAGTGCTTACAGGTCAATACGGGGATTATGGTTTACCCCCAAAGAAAAGTAGTTTCGCTATGCATGCTTCCTTGGTCCGTCATTATTTTGGCGGTGGTAGCTTTCCTATTGGAGGATCATCCCAAATTGTTGAATCTATCGCACCTGTAATAGAAAAAGCTGGTGGGACCATTCTTATAAATGCCGAGGTTGAGAAGGTGATTATTGAAAAAAATAGAGCAATTGGCGTCCTCATGTCTGACGGTCGATCTTTTTATGCAAAGAATATTATCAGTGGTACTGGCATTATGACAACCTATAAAAAATTAGTACCCGAGGCCGTTAAAAACAAATATAAACTGGAAGCGCAACTTAAGAATGTACAACGTTCCGTTGCGCATTCCTGTTTGTATATTGGTTTGAAAGGTGCTCCTGAAGAATTAAAACTACCCAAAACCAATCTTTGGGTTTATCCTGAAGGGACCGATGACCATGATACTTCAGTTGGGAAATTCCTTAACGACAACAACGCTCCATTACCGATCGTTTATATTTCCTTTCCTTCGGCAAAGGATCCTGATTGGTCGAATCGCTATCCGGGAAAAAGTACCATTGATATTATCACCCTTGAGCCCTATGATAACTATGCGAAATGGAATGGAAGCCGATGGATGAAACGGGGTAAGGAATATGAACAACGAAAGGAAAAAACCGCTCAGCGTTTACTTGAGGTATTGTATACGCAGTTACCTCATCTTAAAGGGAGGGTAGACTGTTACGAACTTTCTTCCCCATTGACTACGCAACATTTCGTAAATTACGACCAGGGCGAAATTTATGGCATTGACCATACTCCTGAACGCTTTAGGCAAAAATTTTTACGTCCAAGAACACCAATAAAGAATTTTTATCTTACTGGACAGGACATCGTTACCGCCGGTGTAGCAGGAGCATTGTTTGCCGGTGTATTGACCGCCTCGACAATTAGCAAAAAGAATATTATTAAAAAGATAATGAAGCAGATTTACTAGTATCGTGATCAGAAAACTCTTAAAGATTGCTCTTTTACTTCTTGTGATGGTGGTTGTCACCTCAATTGTGGTTTATTCTATTTACCACGAACCGTTACCTATTGGGAAATCTGGTCCACTAGCTGATGCTATGGCGCAAAAAATGTTGAAATCGGTCAACGCAGAGGCTTTTGAGCATACACGTTATCTGGAATGGACATTTCGTAATGGCAGGCATGCCTACCTATGGGATAAAACGTCAGGTAAAGTAAAAGTTTCCTGGGATGATATTACAGTAAATCTAATTCTTAAACACCCATATCAAAGTCAGGCCATTCAAAAAGCTAAGATTCTAAATAATGATAAAAAACGTGTAAAGGCAATTGAGAAGGCTGTTAAGTTGTTCAATAACGACTCTTTTTGGCTCGTAGCTCCCTTTAAGGTTTTTGATGAAGGCGTAGAACGAAGTTTGGTCAAATTTGAAGACGGCACAGATGGACTTTTAGTCACTTATACAAGTGGAGGCAGTACTCCTGGTGATTCGTATTTATGGAGACTACAACCCAATGGTTTTCCGATTAGTTTTAAAATGTGGGTACGAATAATCCCCATTGGTGGTATGAAAGCAACTTGGGATGATTGGCAGATAACCCAGAGTGGGGCATTTTTACCCAAAACACACAAATTAGGACCCATAAAATTGGATTTGGGGAATGTTAGGGCCTATAATTGATGTTAATCACTCATTTACCAAGGTTTCTACAGTTTGCGCCTTGGAAGTTACACCAGTTGGTAATTCGATAAGCTCAAAATTTCGAAAATGTATCTCAGCTCCTTCAGATTCTAAACATAGATATCCTTTCTTTATGGTGGATTTACTAATTCCGTTTACAAATTTTCCATTCACTGAAAGTTTAATGGTACCATCCACACAAACTACCATATAACTATTCCATTCCCCTTTTCCCAAAGCTCTATTTTCAATGGATTTACTCCGTGTACCTCTTGGATTATCAGGATTCGTCTCTACGCCTCCAACGCCAAATAACTCCCCGTGCACATACGCAATGGGAGGCACTTTACCATCTCTTGTATTCAATTTTACCCAACCAAGTTCTAACATTTGCACTTCTACCCCACCTGGTAAAGCCGATTTGGGATCAGGCTTCGCATCACTCCATACAAATACACCGGAATTTCCCCCTGCTTCCATATGCCGCCACTCAACCTTTAAAATAAAATTTTCATATTGTCTTTCTGAACGCATTACACCAATTGGCATTCCTTTGCAGATCAACAAATCCCCTTCGGTACGCCAAGTATCTAGATCTGTATTCACATTGATCCATTTAATCTTCTTACCACTTTCTGAATTTGAAGTGAGTTGTTCAAGAGTGGATTCGGAGCCAAAGACTATTGGTTGCTCTTGACCTTTGGTCGTACCGGAAAACATAAGGAACACAAAAAAAACAAAGCTGTAACTTTTCATAACTACTTTTTAGACCGATTAGACAAATTTTGTTTTTCCAGGTATGGCTACAGGTGGCATCTCCCAAACATATTCCCATGCATAATCTTCATTTTTAGGCCCTAGCACTTCTTTTGAGTTTATTGCTTGCTCCCATGAAATTTTCTGACCGGTATAGGCCGTCATTCGTGCCCATATACCCAACATTGTACTATTCGCCATTTTCTCCCCATCGTTAATTGGCTTACCGCTTCGTATAGCGGCAAAAAGTTCGTCATGTTCTACCTGAAACATATTATTGCGTTCCCCTTCGAATTTCCAGCTGTTAGGTCCGTTAATTTCATACTGGCGACCAATATTGATAATCGCGTTTCCATCCGTACCAAAAACATCGATACTGTTGCGATGTGATGTATTTGCCTGTTGTCTAGTAAAATGATACCCTTTTACGCCATTCGCATAATCAAATTCCACGGCAAAATGATCGTAAATATTACCGTATCGTTCATGTGTCCGAGCTTGTCTTCCTCCTGTTCCGACAGCACTGACTGGCATTATATCGCCCATGGCCCATGACATCAAATCCAAACTATGTACCGCCATCTCGACAATAAAATCCCCGGAAAGCCAATTGTGGTAATACCAATTTCGCATTTGATAGGTCATTTCAGTCCAATCTGGTTGTCTTTCCTTATACCAAAGTTCTCCTCCTCCACGAAAAGTCGTGATTGTCCTAACATCGCCTATCTCTCCGTTTAGGACCTTTCCTAAAGTTGCTCTTTTGGCATTGTCATACCGAAAACAGAAACCTGAAACCACTGATAAATCTTTCTCCTTTGCCATTTTCGCGGCAGTAAGCACTTTTCGCACTCCCGGAGCATCCACAGCAACCGGTTTCTCACAAAAAGCATGCTTACCTGCATGTATCGCAGCGGTTAAATGGTCAGGTCTAAAACCGGGCGGAGTTGTAAGTAATACAACATCGACCCCAGAATCGATAACTTTTTGATAGGCATCAAAACCAAGGAACTTATGGGCTTTATCTACTTTAACCTGTGCCCCGGAAATTTTGAGAATTTCTGTATATGCCCCAGCGAGACGATCTTCAAAAACATCACCCATTGCAGTGAGAACTGCATTGGGATCGGCTTGAAGCGCTTGAACCGCCGCACCGGTACCACGACCGCCACAACCGATCAAACCGACTTTTATCTTGGAGTCCTGAGAACGATTTGATGCACTGAAAACTCCTGAAGGATAAACGAGGGAAGTCCCGACAAGCGCCATTCCCGATTTTTTTATAAATGTTCTCCGACCCTCATTCGATTTATTGGTTTTTGAAAATTTAGTCATTTTTAACGATTTATAATGTGAAATTAATAACCTTCTAAAGATACTGATAAATCGAGGAATGTTAAAGTTCAGTACCAAGTGTAAACCTTTTATTTACAAAAATAGCATCAGCATTATCCTTAGCATAAAAAGAATAATTATCTTACTCCATTTTAGACGTTGTATTTAAACCAATCACTTATAAATGACCGATAAAAAGAAATTCGGAACCTTCGCAGGGGTTTTTACGCCATCTATCCTGACTATTTTAGGTGTAATAATGTACATGCGTTTGGGCTGGGTAGTTGGCAATGCCGGACTTTTAGGAGCTATCGGAATCATAATTATTGCACATGTCATTGCGGTAACCACCGGACTAAGTGTTTCTTCGGTCGCCACAGATAAAAAAATTGGGGCTGGTGGCATTTATTATGTGCTTTCAAGGAGTATGGGTATTCCTATCGGTGGATCTATTGGTATTGCACTCTATGTAGGAACCGCTTTCTCCATTGCCTTATATCTTATTGGCTTTTCCGAAAGCTTTAATTCTTACTTCAACATCGGAATGTCCATTAACGACCTTCGCCTCACGGGAACTATAGCACTATTAGCACTGACTTTATTGGCAATTATAAGTACCTCAGTAGCCCTAAAAGCACAATTTTTCATTTTAGCGGCCATCGTTATATCCTTGATATCCATTTTTTTTGGCACTACGGAGTTTGCTCCACAATCAGTTGCTATGTTTTCTACTGAGGGTGCGGTTTCATTGGAAGTGGTATTTGCAGTTTTCTTTCCTGCCGTTACCGGCTTTACTGCCGGTATCGCAATGAGTGGTGATTTGAAAGACCCCAAAAAATCGATTCCCACTGGTACGCTTGCTGCAATTGGCACAGGGCTTTTGGTTTACATTGTTTTGGCCATCTTTATGTCATTTGCCATTAATCCAGAGCTTTTGAGATCGGACTACAATATTCTCATGAAAATGGCCCTTTTCGCTCCAGCTGTAGTTGCTGGGATTTGGGGTGCGACATTGTCCTCGGCCTTGGGCGGTATTCTCGGTGGTCCGAGGATTTTACAAGCTATGTCCATGGATAAGGTGACTCCAAGAATATTCGGTAACGGGCGAGGTAAAAATAGAGAACCGATAAATGCATTGTTCCTGGTTTTTATCATAGCCGAAGCCGGAATTCTTATTGGCGAATTGGATGTTGTAGCCCGGGTGGTTTCTATGTTCTATTTAACTGCATACGGATTTATCAATATATCCTATTTCCTGGAGAGTTGGGCAAATCCTGACTTTCAACCCACGTTCAAGATAAAACGATGGATCGGTCTCCTTGGATTTATTGCTTGTTTTGTGGTGATGTTTAAATTGGATATGATTGCCATGATGGCCGCCCTCGCTGTTATAACCGCACTATATTTTGGTCTGCAACGCAAAGAAGTGAAAATACAATCAAATGATGTTTGGCGCAGCGTTTGGGAGAATGTGGTAAACAAAGGGCTTAAGAAAATAGATGAAAAAGATGATGAAAACACAAATTGGAACCCCAATATCATTCTTTTTAGCGGTAAAAGTGATCACCAGACCTATTTATTGGAATTAGGTAAAACAGTATCCGGGAGAACCGGCATTGTAACCAATTTCAAGTTGATTCTTGATACGAAGAGTGATATCCCACTTCGAAAGGCCGAACAGACTGTAAGGGATGAGAATTTTAAGGAACTTGGTATTTTCGCACGGCAGATCAAAGTAGACAATATCTATTCAGGCATAACGAATATTGCCTCGACCTTCGGTTTTTCTGGAGTAGAACCGAATACGATTATGATGGGGTGGCCAAAAGGATTGGAGAACTCCATAGAATACGCCAAAATGACCGAAACGCTATTGCATTTGGATTACAATCTGCTGTATTTGGATTTTGATAGAAAAGCCAAGTTTGGAAATTACCGAACGGTAGATCTTTGGTGGCGCGAGACTGACAGTAAGAATGCCGAAATGATGCTCAATATAGCCCGTTTCATTATTGCATCCCCAAAGTGGAACAATCCTGATATTCGTGTTTTATTTGTTAACAACAATAATGTCGATATTGAACAGATTGGAATTAAAATTGGTCGATTGGTTGAAGATCTTCGAGTGAATGTTGAAATAAAGATCATTAATAATGCCGTGGAACAAAAACGTTTCTATGACATCATCTCTGAGGAATCCAATGCGACCAACTTGACATTGGTCGGAATCCCAAATTATAAAATCGAAAAACAGGCCGAGTTTGTTCTAAAGACGAACCATTTGTTCGAAACCATAGGTTCCACACTTCTTGTTAAGGCTGCCAATAACTTTAATGAACTTGATTTGGATTTGATCCAAAATGAAACTACCGCAAGCTAATGCCCAAAGCTTTTTACAAACCCTGGTTTTTATTATTGGTTTTGATCCAGATTATTTCGGCTATACTAGCCATAGCAACAGATATTCTTGTTTTCAAAATAAGTGTTGCTGCTTTGGGGGCCATTATCCTGTTAATTGCGTATTCCAAGAAACTAATGAAAGCTATGGATGTTTGGGTCGTTATTCTGGCTTTCGTTTGTTCAATGATCGGGGATGGTTACCTTTCCAATATGAACGGAGATAGTTCGATGTTCATGATCGGCATTTCCCTTTACTTATTGGCGCACATAGGATATTTGATTTTTTCATTGCTCAACGGTTCTTTAAAATGGGGGATTACTGCAGGCATCTTATTGGTTTTCATTGTTTTTTACTATTGTACTCTGTATTCGTATATCACTGATAAATCGTTGGCTTATACTGTCCTCTTCTATTTGATAGTTTCATGCGTTTCACTTGGAGCTGCATTGGGAATAAGGGCCGTCCCCAAAGTAAAATTGCCATTCGTTGTTGGGATAGCGTTGATATTATTTTCGGATACAATTATATCCTTAAAGGAATTCATAAATTATGATTCCCTGAATATCTTAATTTTACCGACCTATTATCTGGCACAAATTGGTATTACAATTGCCCTGTATAATAAAAGTAATTTGTACTTCAATAAGGATTGCCCATAGTGCTGACAAAAGACCACATTGCACCGCCACCTTATAATTGCTACTTTTAACTTAAATAAGAATAGTACGATATGAACCTCAATATTCTACAGAAAGAGGATGTTACCCCTGCTCTTAAAGTTCAAATAAGGGATTTGTTCAAAACTCTGAACGCCGATATTCATCAACGGGACATTGAGGAAGTCTTATCACAAGGCAACAGGTTTATCTGTGCCTGTTGTTGGGACGATAAAAAATTGGTCGGTATGGCCTCATTAGCGACATATAAAGTAGTTTCCGGGTACAAGGGTATGGTCGAAGATGTAGTGGTATCTGAATTAATGCGAGGAAAGGGCATTGGTAGAAAACTTATGGAAATGCTCATTTCAGAAGCCCAAAAATTTAACTTATCGGAAATACTGCTATTTAGTGGACATCATAGAAAGCCAGCGATTGCCTTGTACAAAAGTTTAGGCTTCAATCTTAAGAATAGTGGAATGTACACCTTAAAGTTATGACCTTTGCCAGGTTGAAGTCAATATGTTCACTTTACTTAACCTCACCTCACACTAGCTTTTGCCTTGGCCAAATTGACTTTTTAATTCCTCCATCGATTCCTGAAGTTGTCGTAACAAACCCTTCTCAGTTGTAGCATCGATTCCAAAGGTAATCTTACTGTTCACCTGCCAAATTTCCTGAATCTGATGTGGTTCAATTTCATAGGGTGGATATGTTTCATTCAAGGAGATCAAGGCAATATTATTCGAGGCAGGTGCCTTTTCAATTTTTTTGACCAGAACTGCATCATGTAAAACAATAACGTAGATCTTATTGGGACTCACTTGTGCAATATCCTCGACTGCTTTTGCCAGGACCCACTCCCCTGGTTGCAAATTCGGCGTCATACTATCGCCTTCTACCTGAAAGCCGCGATAGGACGCATTTCTGAATTCTGGAAGTGGTAAGTCAAAAGCTGGCAATTGTTTGTACCAGCTTGTATCCTGAATGTTTTGAGGATAACCGGCAGCAGCTTTTGCGCTTACCAAGACCATATTTTCATTATCAGCGGAATCAACGGTGACTACTTTTGGAATAACACTGGTGTTCGTAGGTTCCAAATACTGTAAGTCACTCTCGGCAAATAACCATAAAGGATTTATTTTGAATTGCTTCAACAACTCGGCAACAACCTTTCCTGATAATTTAGTACGTCCACGTTCAATATCCGCTGTTGTATTGCTTATTCCTAAAACCCTTGCAAACTCTACTTGCGTATAGCCAAGTTCCCTACGAACATCGGTGAAACGCTTTAATGTAATCTCATTTTCCATACGTAAAGATACAAAAATTGGAATATTTCCAAAATA
>CAZHJO010000039.1:0-12784 GCA_964532755.1 uncultured Maribacter sp.
TCACTCTGGGATGCACCCGAAGAAGCGCTAAACGGACTAGCCGTTCTATTGTTTTTGTCAAACGGGTCTACATTACTTGTCGAGGCTGAGGAATAGGCAGAGATACCTGCATCAACTGTAAGCACATCATTTGGGTTCAATGGTATTTTAACAACGATACTCGAAGTGGCATCAGTAAGTTCTTCTGTCCCCTCACCTCCTGTTACAGCGGCATTTTGTCCGTCTTGATTGTAATAACTGAACAATAATTCTATTTCAGCGGTCTCGAGTACCCTTTTTTGATAACTATTGGTATTATCATTCTGGGAATACCCCCAATTAAACATCAAGACTAGAAATATAAGGCTTAGAATTTTCAAAGAAAGATAAAGTTATTCATTAGTGTTCTTTAAAAAAAGACCCTTCCGATGGTCAGGGTACGTTCAACTTGCAATTTCAAATTTTTTCAAAATTTGTCTTAGAGTTTCATCTAATTACATCCACAACCTCCACCAGATTTGCCACCATTGGCTCCTGCAGCAGCTTCCCGATATATTTGAAAGTTAGTCTCAAAACGTTCAGAACCTTTCGCGCTCAACATCATTTCGTCATCATTGAGATACACCTTATCATATTCCTTTACAACTACGCAAGAAGTTGATAAAACCACCAACACCAAAAGTAGGATTCGCTTTTTCATAAAATAAAGTTACGGATTATTATCAAACAGAATTCCACTGCTCTTATGGATTTTATTATACCTATCCACTATGATTACTTCGGCCTCGGGGAGTTGATTAATCAACCCCAAGCCAGCTTCCTTTCCCATAATATAGACCGCTGTTGCCAAAGCATCACAGAACTCCGCACCTTTTGCGAAAATGGAAACACTGTTTATACCTTGTGATGGATAGCCCGTTCTTGGATCAATGATATGGGAATACCTTTTACCATTGATAATCACATATTTTTCATAATTTCCAGATGTGGCTACGGAAGATTCAACCACTGGAAACCATGAGAAGATTTTGTCCTTACTAAGTGGGTTGGCAATACCTATCAACCATTTTTCCCCACTTGCTTTGGTTCCCCACGTGGTTAAGTCACCCGCGGCATTAATAATTCCGGCAACAACTTGCTTAGAAACCAATAACTCCTTGGCTTTATCGGCGGCATACCCCTTGCCTATTGCGCCAAAGGAAATCTTCATTCCTTTTTCCTTAAGAAAGACTGTGCGATCAGCTGCATTTAGAATAATCTTCTCATATCCCACTTTAGCCACGGATTTTTTAATCTCTTCTGGTGTGGGCATGCGATCCATACTGCCATCAAATTTCCAAATCCTGTCCATAGAGGAATAAGAAATATCGAAGGCACCATCGGTAATACTAGAAAAAAGTTTAGCCCTTTCAATCAGTTTAAAAAGCTCTAAACTTACTTCGACTGGTTTGATGCCGGCATTTCTATTAATCAGCGATGTATCTGAATCTGGATCCCACGAAGAAATAAGTTTTTCAATTCGTATTATCTCGGCAATCGCTTGATCAATGTTTATATACCCAATTTCTTCGTTGGCAGCAACAACAGTAACTTCAAAACGGCTACCCATTAATTTCTGGGTCCTTTTGACCGTCACGTATTTACGTTCCTGCCCAAAACCCACTATAACAAAAAAGACAATAAACAGGGGAACAAGGTTTTTCACTTTACAAAAGAATTTAAAAGTGAAATGTATTGTTCAGGGGAGATATTTTTATAACCGGTATGACCCAAAACCGCTTCATTCGAATTTAAAACCACAACCAATGGAAAATGGCCATTAGGATTATACCTTTCCGCCAATTTGCCATTTTTCTCCCTTACATCAACTGTAAGTTGATTGGCTTTCTTTCTGGGAAAATCGGCTTTATACAAAATATAATGCTCGCTTGAATACGAAGCAAACGCCTCTGATTGCCATATGCTTCTTTCCAATTTGATACACGGAGTACACCAATCTGAACCTGCAAACACAAGAACAATTGCTTTATTTTCCTCTTTGGAAAGTAATAAAGCCTGATCAAAAGAAGATTCCCAATTCTGGGCTGATCCCAAAACCGTACATAACATGGCCATTATGAAAGTCAACTTCTTCATTATAAGTATTGAGGCATTTAAGATTATTCAAAAACCCGTAGAATATCCCCATTAAGCTCTGTCTGGAATATTTTAAGCGGATTATTGGTCACACCGTTCAACGGTTGGCCTGTCTGATCAAAACGGGAACCATGGGTAGAACAACTGAAAATACCGCCGTCATCATCTATAAAACGGACTTCTTCAGTTTGCTGATGACTACAGATCTGACTCGCCGCGATAAAATTACCTTGCAGGTTCTTTACCACCACTACAAAGTTCTTCAAAATAAAATCCCCATTATTTTGTAATCCTTGCCCTTCGGTAGAATTCAAATCAATGGTAAAATCAACTCCTGTGGGTATGGGGATCATTTCACCACCATTATCATCCTTTGAACATCCTTGTAAACAGGGAAAAGTCAACGCAAAGGCCGCACCGGCCCCTAAACTTCTAAGAAATTCTTTTCTTTCCATAGCAACATATTTACTATAAACAACGTAGTAATTGGTCTAATCGTATGCCTTAATAAACAAAGGTGCCGAACTCACTGCTTATCGTGAGCTTTTTGGTTGGATTACTTTCTACCCTACCCACAATTCTGGCATCTACCCCAAAACTTCTCGAGATAGTAATCAAATCTTGTGCCACAGTATCATTTGTATAAATTTCCAAACGATGTCCGCAGTTGAACACTTGGTACATTTCGCGCCAATCAGTACCAGATTGTTCCTGTATTAATTTAAACAAAGGAGGAATAGGAAAAAGGTTATCTTTTATAATATGAAGATCATCGATAAAATGAAGTATTTTGGTCTGGGCGCCACCACTGCAATGTACCATTCCGTGTATGTCCAATGCGTTATATTTTGACAACATCCTCTTAACAATGGGGGCATAGGTTCGCGTAGGTGAAAGCACCAATTTACCGGCATCGATAGGCGATTCCGGAATATCATCGGTTAACTTCATATCACCGGAATACACTAGGTCCTCAGGTACGGCAGCATCATAACTTTCTGGATATTTTTTCGCCAAATATTTTGAGAAAACATCATGACGCGCTGAAGTTAGGCCATTACTTCCCATACCGCCATTATATTCCTTTTCGTATACAGCCTGACCAAAGGATTCCAATCCTACAATGATATCACCTGCTTTTATATTAGCGTTATCAATGACATCCTCACGCTTTAATCTTGCCGTAACCGTAGAATCAACAATAATGGTACGTACCAAATCACCTACATCAGCGGTTTCGCCACCTGTGGAATGGATAACCATTCCATGGTCGGCCAAATCCAAAATCAATTCCTCGGTTCCATTGATTATAGCTGAAATAACCTCCCCAGGAATCAAGTTCTTGTTACGTCCAATCGTGGAGGACAACATAATATTGTCAGTTGCACCAACACAGATCAAGTCATCGATATTCATGATCAGTGCGTCCTGGGCGATACCTTTCCAAACTGAAATATCACCTGTTTCTTTCCAGTACATATAGGCCAAAGAAGATTTGGTACCCGCCCCATCGGCATGCATTACCAGACAATAATCCTTATCGTTCGTTAAATAATCAGGGACGATTTTACAGAAAGCCTTGGGAAAGAGTCCTTTATCAATATTTTTAATAGCATCATGCACATCTTCCTTTGAGGCCGAAACACCCCTCTGACTATATCTTTCGCTATTTGATGAACCCATTTCCTGTTGTTTGTGGCAAAAATAGTGGATTCGTTAAAAAAAGCCCACAAAATGTGAGCTTTTAAATTCAGCGGAACGTTGAAAGGTTTTACTTAACAAACAATAACTCCCTGTACTTGGTCAGTGGCCAAAGTTGATCATCAACCAAGCGTTCCAATTTGTCACTGTGGTAGCGTATTTCTTGGAAATAGGGTCTAACATTGTCGCAGTAGGCATATGCCTTTTTCTTGATATCTGTCATGACATTGGCTTTCCTCCTAGCATCGACCATAGCATCGGTCGTTATTTTAAGATTCATACTGTGTTCTGATATCCGTTCAATAATCTGTAACTGGCCTTCAACCATTTTTTTGTGGGCGGTACCGTAAATATCCTTTAGACCCCTTACGTTGCCAATAAGATTATTTTGATAACCTATTGCCGCTGGTAGTATATGGTTATAAACGATTTCAGTAAAAATCCTTCCCTCAATCTGGATACTTAAAATATAGGTATCCAATTCAACCTCTTTTCGTGCATTAATCTCAACCTCACTCATTACGTTCACCGACTTGAAAAGTTCCAAGCTCTGCTTTGATGTCAATACCTGTAATGCTTCAGGCGTGGTCTTATTATTGCTCAATTTTCTTTTTTTGGCCTCTTTCTCCCAAACTTCGCTATACCCATCACCTTCAAATCTGATTCTTTTGGAAGTTTTGATATATTCCCGCAATACATTGAAAATCGCCTCGTCCTTTTTAAGGTTTTTGCCGTCTATCAAACTATCAACTTCTTTCTTAAACTCTTGTAGTTGTTTGGCGACAATCGTATTGAGAAATGTCATGGGTTTGGCACAATTGGTCTTGGAACCTACACCGCGCATTTCAAATTTATTACCCGTAAAAGCAAAGGGAGAGGTACGGTTTCTATCGGTATTGTCTAAAAGTATTTCGGGTATCTTCCCCACTACATTCAACTTCAATTCGGTTTTTTCCTCAGGAGATAACTTCCCTTGGGAAACTCCTTCCAGTTCATCGAGAACACCGCTGAGTTGTTTGCCAATAAATATCGACATAATAGCTGGTGGTGCCTCGTTGGCCCCAAGTCGATGATCATTACTTGCAGAAGCAATGCTAGACCTTAGGAGCTCTTCATAGGTATCTACGGCCTTGATCGTATTGACAAAAAAAGTAAGAAACTGAAGATTCTTCATTGGGGTCGATCCTGGACTCAACAAATTCACTCCCGTATCAGTGGATAATGACCAGTTATTGTGTTTTCCCGAACCGTTGATCCCAGCAAAAGGTTTCTCATGGAACAACACCTTGAAATTATGGGTCTCAGCCACTTTTTCCATGATGTCCATTAATAGTGAGTTATGGTCAACGGCCAAATTGGCTTCTTCAAAAACAGGGGCCAATTCAAATTGATTTGGAGCCACCTCATTATGTCGCGTCTTGACAGGGATTCCCAGTTTGGTACATTCAACCTCCAAGTGACGCATAAATGTTAGTACCCTACTTGGAATAACCCCAAAATAGTGGTCGTCCAATTGCTGTCCCTTTGCGGCATACAATCCAACTAGCGTCCTACCGGTCAAAATAATGTCGGGCCTTGATTGGGCAAGTGACTTATCGATTAAAAAGTATTCTTGTTCCCAGCCAAGCGTGGCAATTACTTTAGTTACATTCTTGTCGAAATATTTGGCCACTGCCGTGGCAGCGTCATCCACTGCATGTAAGGCTCTCAATAAAGGGGCTTTATTATCTAATGCCTCCCCCGTATAGGCAACAAAAATCGTTGGGATACAAAGCGTTGTTCCATAAATAAAAGCGGGTGAGGTAGGATCCCATGCCGTATAACCCCTTGCTTCAAAAGTGTTGCGGATTCCGCCATGGGGAAAACTGGAAGCATCCGGCTCCTGTTGTACCAATTGGCCCCCACCAAACTTCTCCAAAGATCTGCCATCTGGTAAAAGGTCAAAAAAAGCATCGTGCTTTTCAGCTGTGGCCCCTGTCAAGGGTTGAAACCAATGGGTATAATGTGTAGCACCCTTTTCAATAGCCCATCCCTTCATTGCCTCAGCTACCTGATCCGCAATTTTCCTATCTATTTTCGAACCAGAGCTAATAGCGCCTTTCACGCGCTCCAACGCATCCTTGGTCAAATACTGAAGCATTTTGCTCCCATTAAAGACATTCGCGCCAAATTGCTCCGAGCGTCTCCCTTTTTCCTTGATCTCCAAGCGTTTTCTTTGTTGGCTTTCTCGTATAGCCGCAAACCTCAATTTGGTCATAATAAAAATTCTATTTAGGCAAAAGTAGTAATTAAGGATTTAATAATTTAGGCCCAATTAAAATATATTTTAAACAAAATACCCCATAAAAAATAGGGGTATAACGAATTATTAACCAGTTGTTGATAAATACCCCCTTAAAAAATAAATATATTTACCAAAACTCTTATTTTTGTACGTCTTTAAAAATTATAACTCTTTTATCCGATTATTATGAGCAAATCAAAATTAGAATACATCTGGTTGGACGGTCATGAACCAACCCAGAACATGAGAAGTAAAACCAAAATCGAAAATGACTTTAGCGGTAAATTGGAAGACTGTGAAATCTGGTCGTTCGATGGCTCTTCTACCGAGCAAGCAGAAGGGGATTCTTCCGATTGTTTATTAAAACCGGTTGCGATATTTCCCGATCCCACTAGAGAAAACGGTTATTTGGTAATGTCCGAGGTATTGAATGCTGATGGTAAGCCACATGTTTCGAATGCCCGTGCTAAAATTGATGATGATGATAATGACTTTTGGTTCGGTTTTGAGCAGGAATATTTCTTAATGGACACCAAAACTGACTTGCCATTAGGATTTCCACGTGGTGGATTCCCTGGACCACAGGGTAAATATTATTGTTCCGTTGGTGGAAGGTACACTTGGGGCAGGGATTTTGTAGAGGAACATGCCGACTTATGTATCAAGGCAGGTTTGAATTTTGAAGGAATAAATCAGGAAGTGGCCCCTGGCCAATGGGAATTCCAGATTTTCGCCAAAGGTGCTAAGAAAGCGGGGGACGAAATTTGGGTCGCCAGATATTTGTTGGACCGATTAACAGAGAAATTCGGGTATTATATTGAATATCACCCAAAACCTGTGAAAGGAGATTGGAACGGTTCCGGGATGCATGCCAATTTCTCGAATACCACGCTAAGAACTTGTGGATCCAAAGAAATCTACGAGAAAATATGTGAGGCCTTTAGACCTGTTACCGATGAACATATGGCTGTATATGGTGCATTTAATGATGAGCGCTTAACTGGTTTACATGAAACCGCCCATGTATCTGATTTCTCGTACGGCATTTCGGACAGGGGAGCATCTATAAGAATCCCTATCATAACAGTGGAAAAAGGTTGGAAAGGATGGCTAGAGGATAGGAGACCTGCTTCTAATGGCGATCCTTATAAGATTGCTGGTCGAATTATCAATACGGTCAAGTCTGCCAATATTGAAGCGGTTGCAAATTAAATAATTGTTCAAATAGTTGAGCAACCCCGACGATATCGTCGGGGTTTTTTTATTGTACGGTAAAATAGATAAAAACCGCATATACACTAATTAGGACGAGACCGTCACGCCATCCTAGACGGAGTCCTCTCGGGAAAAATACCAATGGAAAAATCAAGAACGAAATACCCAACATCCAGAAGATATCGCTGTTCAAGATACCCTGGTCCATGACCTCAATTGGTGTAATGAGCGAGGTTATACCCAAAACTGCCATGATGTTGAATATATTGGAACCAATGAGGTTTCCTAGCGATATCGCCTTCTCTTTTTTGATAATCGCTATAATCGAAGCGGCTAGTTCAGGGATACTTGTGCCGATAGAGACCACAGTTATACCAATGATGCGTTCACTAACACCATAATAACTGGCCATACCTACTGCGCCTTTCACCAAAAGTTCTGAACCACCCCAAAGGGCAACACCACCTATACCCAAAAACAAGACAGCCTTATAAAGTGGTAGGGGAATGTCATCTTCATGGGCTTCTTCAACCACTGCGGTTTTTTGAAATTTCAATAAATAAATAAGGAATAAAAAAAGTGAGACAACCATTATTATCCCCTCATATCTAACCAATTTTCCGTCAAAAAAGATAAAACCGAAAAATATAAGCGATGCCAGCATCATCATTGGCCAATCAGTAGTATAAAAACTTCTACGCACCTCGATACTTCCCAGTAGTAAAATGACGGCCAACACCAATCCCAGGTTGGCTATATTGGAACCAACCACATTTCCCAAGGCCAAATCGGGAAAACCGTCCACAGCCGCTTTTATACTCACAATAAGTTCTGGTGCAGATGTGGCAAAAGACACTATGGTCATGCCAATAACAATTTTAGGGATGTTTAATCTTAGGGATAAAGCTACTGCGGACTTCAAGAGCCAATTACCCCCGGCAATCAAAAAAGTTAGGCCAAGGATAATAAAAAGAATGTTTTGCATCAAATTGCTTTTAACAAATATATAGCAAGATTTTTGTTTTTAGAATCCCGGTGAAACAATTAAAAGAAATTGAATAACTATATTTATAGTTAAATAACTATTAAAATAGTTGTGCAAAGAATTTATTAGCTATATGTTTGATGAAACTTAGATATGAAATGCAAAAATTGACCAACAAGGAGGAAGAGATCATGATTATTCTTTGGCGTCTTAAAAAAGCGTTCGTAAAAGAAATAATGACTGAAATTTCAGGGGACAGACCCCATTATAATACATTATCAACCATTGTTCGAAATCTAGAGGAAAAAAAGTATGTTGCCTATGAGGTTTTTGGTAATACCCATAGATATTATCCATTGGTCTCCCTTGAAGAATATCGCAGACGATTCGTGAATTCCAAATTGGTAGAATATTTTGATAATTCCTATAAAAGCATGGTCTCATTATTTGCCAAAGAAGAAAAAATATCCGTAGACGAATTAAAGGAGATTATCAACCTCATTGAAAAAAAGAAATAATGGAATCATTCTTAATTTATCTTATAAAAGTATCCGCTGTTCTTGGTATTTTCTATGTAACCTATCAGCTTTTTTTAAAAAGAGAAACCTTCTTCTCTATAAATCGCCATTTCCTGCTTTCCGGCATATTAACAGCGGTATTCCTCCCATTTGTAAGCATTACCAATTATATCGAAATCAAGACAACTCCCTTGAATCTTGTAGTTAATGATACTGCTCTGGTCCAATCAAGTACTGCGCTTACAGGATTCAACTGGATCGCTTTATTATCTACGGTCTATCTTTTGGGATTACTAATTTTCACAATTAAATTCGTCGTCCAAATTATTGCGCTTCGTAAACTGATAAAGCGTAATAAGGTGATTAAGCAGGGAAAATTCTATCATGTGGAAACGCATAAGGATATTGCTCCATTTTCCTTTTTTAACCACATCTTTTATAACCCAACATTGTATTCTTCCACTGAATTATCTGCTATAATAAAACACGAAAGGGCCCATAGTTCGCAATGGCATTCTTTTGATGTGCTTTTTTCCCACTGCATTGTCATATTTACATGGATGAATCCTTTCAGTTGGTTATATCAAAACAACCTAAAACAAAACCTTGAGTTTTTAGCGGATGAATGCGCAACCAAGGAAGAGCCTTCAATCAAAAAATACCAATACACTTTATTAAAAGTATCGGGTAATCAGTTTTGCCCCCCGATCGTCAATAGTTTTTATAATTCATTAATCAAAAAGCGAATAGTTATGCTAAACAAATCAAAATCAAACAAAAGGAACATTTTAAAGATGGCATTGATCTTACCGGCCCTAGCGGTCTTTCTTGTCAGTTTCAATTCTAAAGATGTATACATTCCAGTAGATCCGTATGAGGGTGCTCCTTTGAGTACCGAACATACCTCCCACATCATTGAAATTACAATTGATAAAAATACAACTGATAAGGAACTCATCAAGATAAAAAAAGACCTCGCTAAAAAAGGCGTGGATTTTTCATATACCGTTGTTCATAATGCCAAGAACGAAATAATCGATATAACCGTAGATTTTGCCGCCACAAAGGATGATGGCAAAAGAATGAGAAGTTCATCTAGCTTTAGTAATGGCGATGAAGGAATTGATCCGATACACATTTTATACGACAAGGGGACCAATACCATCTCAATGGGAAACGAAAAACATATGCACAAAAAAATGCACAAAAAGATTCGTGTTACTGTTGATGAAGATTCAAATGAGACCATTTCGATTGATGCGGATCACGATGGTGATGAACACATGACTATTGAGATAAGAGATGAAAACGGCCAAGAAACCATAAAGGTCAATGGAAAAAAAGTGACCAGGGAAGAATATGAAGCGATGAAGGACGAAGATGGTATGCATGAAAAACATATCAAGATTAAAAAAATCAAGGGAAGCAACGGGGACAGCGATAGCAATGTTTTTATATTCAAGGACTCGGAAGATGAGGGAGAATTGGATATAGAGGTAATTTCAGAAGAAGGAAATGGTTATTTCTTTATAAATATGGATGGTAATGAAAAACCACTATATGTAATTGACGGAAAAGAAACCATGGAATACGATATTAAACTTATGGAACCATCCGAAATTAAATCAATGAATGTCCTAAAAGGTGAAACAGCCAAAGAAAAATATGGTGAAAAAGGAAAAAACGGAGTTGTTGAAATTACGACTAAAAAAGAATAAAAAGCAATAGGATTTCCTTGATTAAAAATGTATAACCGGCCCTAAAATTGGGTCGTTTTTTTTTTAACCAAATGAATGGGATACTAAAAAAAGTACTTTTTTACAATGAAAGGCCCCTTGCTCTTTTCAAAACAAACAAAAAACCCACTACGAATATTTCATATCAAAATAATATACTGACCTAACTGTTACAATTTGTAACATAATTTAAGGGGGTATAACTAATATTATAACACATCTCGCGATTACACTTAAAATGTTGTATTCAAATGCATTGAACTTGATGAAATTACTTGGAGGTGAATATTTAATTTCTATATCTTATTTGAATAATCAACTATCAAAACCAATTGATAAACCTTAAAATCACTCTTTATATGATCGCACTTCTTAAATTCTTGTTCTATTTGTTGATATCATTAATACTGATACTAGTGTGAGTAGATTCATTTAGGCCTATATAAAACAAAAGTCCTGACAATTGTGCAGGGCTTTGCTTTTTACATAAGCGCTATATTTGCATAAACTACAGGTATGAAACAGTCTTTTTTTAAGTTTTTAGCAGCTGTCAACAAAGTCGTATTGCCTTCTTTCACCAAACGGCAATTGGATCTTACCAAAGCATCTAAACTTCAATTGGCCATTATAGGTTGGCGCTATTTTGTGACAACCAAGGCCTTAGACTAGTGGTTATCAAACAGTTAACTGATATCTTGAATTGAATATTGACTTTGATTTCTCAAAAATCACATTTTACAATAAACTTATATAATCCCGGGTTGCCCTACGAATTTAGGGCTGAAATGCAATTGAATGAAAAGAGATCAGGAATTACCGATGCGCAATTCTATTGGTCAAAGTAGAACTCGAGAATCTGTATTAAATCTTCCTTTACATCATTTTTTAACTTCTCTTTCTGCATTAACTTTTTTACTGTTGTAGCATGTTTATCAAATTGTTTTAAAAAGAGTTTTTCCCTTTTAGGTAATTTCAAAAGCTTGGAAGAATCAGCTTTTAGATTTCGATAATAAAAGTCACCCTTTGTTTTTATAAATTTTGCGGGTTTATTGGTTTCAAAACTATTCCTGGCCAATTTTACAGGCGTATATTCAATTAGTTCCCTATAATAAAGTGCAAATTCACCTGTTGCATGTATCCTTTCAAAAAATGTATTCCCAACCTCCTTTTTACCGTCCTCATAATCAAGGGTTTCATAAATCTTGTTTGAACCGTCCAACAATTTGATGTTATAGTCGTTGGGTTTGGTCATGGAATAAATTATATCATCTTCCCCTTTAAACTCAATGTTATTATCATGAACATTAAAACGGATGAAGAAGGTCATTTCTATTTCATTGACCCTCGCCGGTACAAAGTCCTTGTAAAGATAGGGTGTCCCAATCACCTCATTGTAAGTGGGTGCCTCTACCGCTCTAGTGAAATACAGTTCGGTATTAGCCCCATTTTGTCTTGCAATGACCCTGGCCTGACCATACATTGAAATTGTTGTAATGCAGAAAGTCATGCTAATTGACAACTTAAAAAATGTTGCTATTCTCATCTTAATATATTTTAATTAGTTTTTTAAACTATTTTTTAAAACAAGTCTTTTGTTTGGCTAATAATGCAATAACGACTTCACAGCATAATCGGTAAGTTTATCCTTCCCGTTAAGAAAATCAAGTTCTAGAAGAAAATTGCACTGTACGATTTCCCCTCCCATTTTTTCAATAAGTCTGCAAGTGGCATTTGCGGTACCTCCTGTGGCCAAAACGTCATCATGAACCAAAACCTTATCACCTTTTCTTATGGCATCAGCATGCATCTCTAAAGCATCGGTACCATATTCTAATTCATAATCTTGTCTTACGGTCGTAAATGGTAGCTTCCCGGGCTTACGCACTGGAACAAAGCCAGCATTTAAATTTGCTGCAAGCATGGGAGCAAAAAAGAAACCCCTGCTCTCCATACCCACAACCTTATCTACTTTCGCATTATCAATAAGCTGCAGCAAGGCATTTTCAACATACTTAATGGCATTTGCGTCTTTCAAAAGTGGCGTAATATCACGAAACACCACACCTTCTGATGGAAAATCTGGAATATCCCTGACAAAGGTTTTTAAATTCATCTAAATAGATTCTTGTTATTTTGCAATAAAGTTAAAAAGAAATATATTTGCAGCCCTATAAAAGGCCTCGTGGCGCAACTGAATAGCGCATCTGATTACGGCTCAGAAGGTTACAGG
>CAZHJO010000040.1:0-12689 GCA_964532755.1 uncultured Maribacter sp.
CATCGGTTTTGTATATTTTACTATGGTATAATTTGTAATAATTACCATCTACCTCGGCCAAGGTTTCGCCATGGTGAAATTTAGATGAGGAGAAAACCTTTAGACCATTGTCCCATAAAATTACCGGTAATGGAGAGCCTACATATACGTGTTCCCCAGCAGCATTGGTATATGAAAACAATGAAAAATAGTGGGAATCCTGTAAGTGGTGGTTTATATATTCCTTGATTTCGGTCTTTAGATCCTTTTTAGGCTCATCGGAAGTATCCTCTTTTACATTTGCGAAAGAACTGTTCCCCAGAAGAAGCACAGCGGCCAAAAGAATTTTCAATAAAAATGGTGTACGCATATCGCTTAGAAATATCGGTCTCTAAAAATCGGTGCAAATGTAAGCTATTCTCCTAAAAAGAAAAAAGCATTTTAGAGTTTATTTCAAGCGATTTAAGCAAGATAACAGAATGCCAAATTCAATAGAGTTTTTTAAGCATTTTGGCAGTGTAAACCGTTTCGAGAATCAACGAGATGCCATAGGGTATAAAAAAAGCAGCAAATTCCAATCGACCCATTTCCCCATCAGCTTTATAAGCCGGATAGAATAAAATGAAGAAAAAGACAAATTTTAGGAAACTACCGCCCATAAAAAGAAAGCCAATCTGGTTTTTCAATTTCGCCTTAAAGATGTAAAGGACAATGAAAATAGCAGCAGCAAGAATACAGTTCACTACATAGGAAAGGACAATTAAATTGTCAAACTGGGGTAGTCCTTTGCTGTGGAGAACGGTAATATGAAGAACAAAGGCCAAGCCTAATGAAATTATCAAAAGAGCAAGAAATTGAACAATGGGGTTGATCTTTGACATCAGTATTCGATTTTTTTAAGCTGACGCAAAACTACCCAAATAGAAATTGCCACACCTATAAGCGTGGCAAGTGCAGTAAATATTCTTTTGTCAGTTTGGTAATGTTCATCGAGCCATATACCGCCTTTGGCCGCCAAAAAAATAATGGCACCCATCTCAAAAGCAATACCTGAAAGCATTGCAATATTTTTAAGATTGTTCTTTTTTTTAGAACTCATTCAATCCTTTTCTTTTACCTTGGAAATCGCATTTTGCACCTTAATCTTGTCATTTTCAAGTTACGTAGCGCAATACTATGCAAATCAAAAATGTCTTCGTTAATGGCACAAAAGCCTTCATTCCCGGTTCAAAATAAAAAGCTCAAATGAATTCTTAAGAGGCTTTTGCTGGGCCATTGCTGCTTGAAGCACTACTACCTATAGACGATTTAAATGCAGTGGAGCTACCGGTTGATGTAGCCGATGGACTTCCACTTTTAAGCGAACCTCCTTTTCCTTTCATTGTACAGGACGCATTAAAGGTCGCACCGGGCTCTACAGCCAATTTGCTCACAGAAACTGTACCTTCAATCACGGCAGATGCCTTTAATGACAATAAATCAGATACTAAAAGTTCGCCATTGAAGTTTCCTTCGATATCAGCATTTACACATTCCACTTTTCCGTGAATGTAGCCACCTTTACCTATTACGACCTTACCTGAAGTTGTAACATTCCCGTCCAATTTGCCGTCGATTCGGAAATCAGCTTCGGATACGATATCGCCTTTGATTTTAGTGTTTTTTTCGATTCTGTTGGGTTGTCCTCCTAATTCATTCATAGCTCTAGGTTTTTGTTTGTCTGAAAACATGTTTATGGTTTTGGGGTTAAAACGAAATTCTTATAATCTAATAGGTTTTTATGTACTTGTATGATTTTATAGTTGGAGGATAAAATTACAAAATTCTCCTTGCTAACCTTGTAATCCCTGTTAATTTTTAGCAGTTCGGCGTATCCTAAGGCAAATTCCCTTGACTTAAAGCCATGTACTACAACAAATTGATCTTCAAGATTATATATGTCTTTTGAAACGATGTTCCTATATTTTAAATCCTTGATGGATTTCTCCAAGAGTTCCTTCAAGTTCAATGCCTCCTGATCGTTATGTCTTTTAAATTGAAAGACCACTTTCCAATTGCCAGTTCCTGTAGCGCCCGTTTCCGGTGAAAATTCCTTGGGTTCCAATTTGGGCAATTGCTCGGCCACCATTTGCTCTGCTTTTTTACCCTCCGGATTGTTGGGATAGGTCAATGCCACATAATTCAAAGCTTCTTTAAAATCATTAAACCCTTGCAATCTTCCGATAGCATTCGCTTTTAGCATTTCAAACTTGGGAACAATCGGGTCCCCGGTAAATTTGTTGATACTTTGTTCCGTTGCCGTTATCACTTTCAAGAATTCCTGCTTTTGGAACATCTTAAAAAGCTTTACATACTGTGCATCAGGACTATCGGTGTTGCCGGCCAAAACGGCTGCAGGATTCAATAATATCTCTGCATAGCGCGAATCCGCATGGTTTTGAATAATATTCTCCTTCATGCCGGAAGCTAAAGGACTGCCCGCTTCCTCATAAATCTTATATAGATTGTATTTGGATGGAAGTATCAAACGTTCTTCCGGATTCGATTTTAAAACCTCTTCCAATTTGCCGGTAGCCAATACATTTTCCTTGAACTTTTCTTTATAGATTAATCCCAACTGATAGTTGGCAAAATTTCGTTCTGTCTTTAAACTATCGATAATCGTAACATCTGTAGGAATCCTATCCATGTAGAAGTCCAATGAAAACTTCTCTTCGTCTGTTGGGTTAACTCCTTGTTCACCAACTTCAGCAATCGCTGTACCATTTTCATCGGCTATTGTAATGGTATTTTTATTAGACCATCGCCAATCATCTTCAAGCGTACGGTTTCCCCATTTGTTGGAGAAATCATTCTTGCCATAGCCTAGACTTGTGATATTGTAGAAATAGAACTTGCCCTTGTTTTCTTTTCCCCCCTTACTTTCTGCAAAGGCGGCAAAACCCTCGGTTATTCGTTCTACTTCTTTTTTCTCAGCTTCTTCCTTTGCTTTTTTCAAAGCTTCAATATGTGCTTCAAAATAAGCTATCTGCTTATCCTTGGGCAAATCATAAAGCGTAATTACACTATCTGCATGTTGTACGATGTCTTCATATTTGATTACATCTTCCAGATTATCAAGCTTCTTCTTAATGGACCTATGTTTTTTTGTGTTTTCAGGAAGATTGGTCAAAACACTGTCGAAATAGGAACCTGCTAATTTGTATTCGTTCAAGTCAAAGTTATAGACCGCCAAATTCTCATAGTTCAGAGCATTCAGTTTGGGTTCGTTTTGAGTTGCCCTAAGCGACTTATTAAAATACACCAAAGCCAAACTGTCAGAGGCATTTGCCAAATGATACTCTGCTAGTTGTCGATAGATCTTATCCAAAAAAGGCCGATTTTCCCGATTTTCCTCCAGTTCCGTCAAATACTCCAATAGCGTTTCTCGAGTTTCGTCGGTGAGTTCTGTGTTTTTGATTTTTTGCAAGTGTGCATTTATCATATAAACTCTTGGGGATCTTCTGTTCAGATCAATTACCCTATCAAAAGCGTACCCCGCACTGTCTTTATATTGCAATTGATTGTATAGCTGCCCAATGATATAATAATAACGCCCTTTTTCGGGATTCTTTTTGGTGTAGTAAGATGCAACCTTAAGATGCTGTATAGCAGTGTCAGTTACTTTTAGATTAATATAGGCTTGGGCCAACATGGCCCGAGCATCTGCATATTCCTGGTCCCTTAAATTTTCGAATTTCATCAAGCGTTTCAAGTTCTTGATGGCCAATTCCTCATTTTCTAAACGGATATTGACCTTCTCCCTCCAGATATTGGCCTCATTCAGCTTGTCACTTTCACTGTACTTTCGCAAGACATAATTAAAAGCCTCTAAAGCAGGGATATAACGTTGATCAAAATATCTGGCCTTGCCAAGAAGTAAAAAAGCCTCATCGGTCTGAGGATTGCGTTCCTCTTCGTTGATATCCATGCTGTGTTTCTGTATGGCCTTGGTTGCTTTCTCTTCGGCAATAATAAAATTTGGGTTGTTATCTTCAGAGTCGAGCTTAATATCCTCGGTCACTTCCAATCGCTCAATAGGCAGAATGTTCCAATAATCATCCCGATAATTTGCATTCAGTTCCTCCCTGCCCTGTTCAAAGGCAATATCCCCATTGTACAAGGTATTGTACTTGGTATTCATCGCATGCCAATTTCTGTTGAGAAACGCGTCCTTTTTTGTAGAACATGCGCTTAAAATTAGACCCGCTAAAACGGCTGTTAAGATGATTTTGGATTGAAGCTTCAAAATTCTTGGTATTCGTACACCTAGTTAACTGAAAAACAGCGGGAATATTATGTGGTTTATCGATAAAATACATATTTTATCAGATGCCGCAATATTTAAAGTTCTATGTATACAATTTGAATTGAGAAAACTCGGGGGTAATTACGCCCTTATTTATTCCTGCTCCGTGGAAACCGGACTTCCGCCAAAAAAGCTTTCCAATTCTCGCAGCGTTTCAGCAGAGGTCTGTATATCTTTTACAATTTCTCCCTTGTTCAAAACCACAATACGTTCACAAACCTCGGTAACGTGCATTAGGTCGTGACTCGACACTAAAACAGTAACTCCTTGCCGGTCAGCTAAATCCTTGATGATAGCCTTTAATCGTATTTGTGTGGTTGGATCTAAATTCGCGAAGGGCTCATCTAAAATAATCACCTCGGGATTGCCTATAAAGGATGCCACAATTCCTGCCTTTTTTTGATTTCCCTTGGACAGGTCCCGGAGGAACTTCTTTTGGTTTAAGACTTCCCCATGGAACAACTCTTCGAAATTCGCAAGAATGGCGTTGACATCGGCCTTGTTTTGTCCGCGTAATTCCCCAATAAAATAAAAATACTCTTCCGGTGTCAAGTAGCCTATTAAAAACGATTCGTCTATAAAAGAGGCGGTGAATGGTTTCCAATCCTCACTAGTATTTACTTGCACACTATTATTCATAATATGCCCGGTTGTTGGTTGAATCAAATCCAACATTAAACTAAAAAATGTGGTTTTGCCTGCCCCATTATTACCGACCAACCCAAAACTCTGGCCTTTAGGAATATCAAGATACTCTATATTCAAAACCAATTGGTTACCGTATTTTTTAGTCAAATTCTGTGTTGTAATCATAATTCAAATTCTTGTTTCTAAATCGAGTTCTGGACAATCGGCTATAGAATTCCTTTCGTTTTTCTAAACATTTCGACTACGCTCAATGTGACACTATTTATTAGCTGTTCCGTTCTTTAAACCCCGCTATCATGCCATATTTCTTTTTTCTATAGGCTTCTGTTACAATGTCCAACAATGGTTTTCTAAATGCGAAACCCAGGATTCCCATAATAGCAAGGACCGACACTGCTACTTCAAATGTCACGAGCATCTTTAGACCAAAATATATAAGGCAGGGCACTACCATTAGGGGTAACATTACTAAAAATTGGGTTGCGCTTATGCCTTGGGTATTACCAATGGCACTTTTGGAAAGGTCTATTCGTTTTTTATTGAATGATCCAAAAAACAATATCACAGGTACGTTTACGCCTAAATTATAAAGGGCACAACTGAAATTTATGGCCAGGGCCTTCCAACCAAAATATACATAGGGTATCGAGAGCAAAAACATAACTACAACGCTTACATAAATGAGAGCCGCCTTAGATTCAAGGTACTTTCGAAGTGGAATGTTTTGGGACATCATCATGCCATAATATTCACTGTCCCAGGCCGGTATAAACTGACCGAAATTTGATAGGAAAATGCCTGTCATGAAGATACCGACAAATAGATAAATGGTGCTCGTTTCCCCATAGGCATCCATTCCGTAAAAAATCAATCCGTAAAGAATCATGGCAAGAGATAGGAATACCTGCATTTTTGTACGTTTGTTCCTCCAGATCAATTTTAAATCCAACCGAAGAAATGGGGCAATATCGCCAAAGCGTTTCGTCCAGGACAAATCCGAGGTTACCGCTTCCTTGGTCTTCTTTTTAAGGGACGCGTCTAAGTATAGCCTATTTCGTAAGAAGTTATAATCAATTAAATAGGCGCCAATCGCGCACCCTAATGGGACAACCGCCAAAAAAGGATTTTGATAGAGCTTGTAAAACAGTTTGCCAGCATATTCCTTGATAGGAAATACATCAAAATATTCCAAGGCGTACAAGGTCAAAATAAGTGTCCCCAAAAGTACTAGGACCCTATCGCTCTTGTTAATTATGAAATTGGTATAGTTTATCGTGAGTACAATACAAATGACCGCAAAAAGCCAAACCAGTACATTTAAGGGTGGATACCCATGCATCAGCAATACAATTGTAAACGGGACGGCCATAAAAAGAGCCATAAAATTGTACCCTGAGAATCCAGATTTAGCGAGAATATAATGGGTAATACTGCTCTTTTTAATGGGGTTGATCAGCATGGGTCTAACATCCATTACCGGAAGTTTTTGCATAAAATATCGTACAAACAACTCAATGAGCACCCAATACAACATATACCCACTAAGGGCGAGCATAGGGTCAACATCGGGATAGATTTTTTTTAGAATAAAAAAGAGGGCTGCGCCTAGGCCTGCAAAAGTAACCATCATGTAAACTGCAAAAAAACCCAATAATAGTTTGAGCGCAAGACTTTTTCCCAAGTTGGAAGATCTAAAAAACGATTTCCATTGAAGGCTAACAAAGTGTTTGAACATAAAGGCTGGTAAATTGTTATGTGTAGTTAGTACAGCAAATATAAATATTGTTACAAAAAACCTTCAAGAGTGCCTGTTTTTGAGACATTTCAAAACACGCTCTAAATGAATTCCAATGCTGATTTTCTCTTCTTTAAATAATCCTTTTCTAAATTATTTTGGGTTTTTAGAATAGCCTTGTCCAAGTATGCAATTGCCAGGGATGTAGCATTTTTTTTTGCATAATATTCCGCATAGCACCCATAATAGAGGTATTTTCTTTGTTCTAAATTTTCGATGATAATGTTGTCGAGTATACGTTGAGTGGCTTCAAATCGATTCAATTGTAGATTTACAATGGCCATGTTCAATTGCGTAAAAGCGCTAGGTTGTAATTGATACAATTTGGTGTACCATATTAATATTTTATTCCAATCGGTTTTTTCAAAAGTCCTAGCCTTTACATGCTCTGCTGCGATTGCCGCTTCGTAATGGTAAATGGAAATATCATCGTATTCCATGGCTTTGTTCATGGCATTATGGCCTATCTTGATAAGTGGGAAATACCATTTGCTGCGATCCTGTTCTTTAATACTTACTATCTCATTTGCAGCGCTGATCTTACTTTCCAATCTGGAAGCATGAAAACACATTATGGCGAATAGGGCATATAAGTTACCGGATCTGAATTTTTTCTTGGTTAGAAGGAGTTTGGACAGTCGAATAGCTTCCCCGCACAAATCTTCCCGAATAAGTTTTATTTTATTAGTAGAATGAAAACCTTCATTAAAAGTTAAATAGATAACCTCTAATACCCGGTCGAGTCTGTTCTGGACTTCATGGGCAGCGGGGAAATCGAATTGAATATTGTTTTTAATGATTGCCTTTCTTGCTCTGCTCAATCTTTTCTTGATGGTTTCCTCCTTAATCAGGAGGGCGGCGGCTATCTCTTTAGTACTAAACCCAGAAATGGTTTTTAAGGCAAAGGCAATTTGTTCCTTGGGCTTTAGACTTGGATGACAGGCTACAAAGATCATTCTGAGTTGGCTATCCTCAATTTCATAATCCAAAAACAACTCGTTAATTTGTATAACGGTCGGGCCAGAAGTTATTTTTTCTAGTTGATTTTTTTTCGCTTCTATTTTTCTGAGTAGATCAATAGTCCGGTTTTTGGCAACCATGGTAAGCCAGGCCTCGGGGTTTTCAGGTATCCCTTTTCTCCATTGCAATGTAGCTTTAATAAAGGTGTCTTGAACGGCATCTTCTATGGTTTCGATATTCGATAATCCAAAAAATTGAGATAAAATAGCGACCATCTTTCCATACTGATGTCTGAAAAGATGATCGACAACTTTGTGTTCCATTATTGATCAAATACCATTATTTCCCTGATTTCCACGATGCCTCCCAAGTCGTAATCCGGATAGTCCTCTGCAATTTTTACAACTGCATCTGCATTTTCCGCCGATACGATGTAGTAACCGCCAACCAATTCCTTTCCTTCAACAAAAGGGCCATCGGTAATAGTACGATTAGGCCCTGAAACCCGCTTGGCGATAGGGATAAGGGCATTTCCCCCTTTTAGAATGCCTTGTTTCCCCATTTTGTCATTCCAGGAAAACCATTTCCCCATGCGATCTTGTAATTGTTCGGGTGATAGTCCTAATTCCTGGTAATCGGCTCCGATAAAAATCATCATAAAATCTTTCATGTCTAAAACGTTTTTAAGATTAATATTATTTGTTTACCTAATGACGAAACCAGTATCAAACTAGGGGACGTTTTTTAAGTTTTGTTTTGAATATTTTTGGCAGACCAATACTCTCCAAGCCTAATTTGCTACAAATAAGCACAAAATTTTTTTCAATCCAATTTTATATGGCAATTTCAATGCTTAGTTTTGCTGCTCATTTCATTGAAACAAAAAAAATGGCCGATTTTTATGCCCTAACGGTAAAAAATATAAAACGACTTACCCCAACATCTGTTGCGATAACCTTTGGTGTTCCCAAGGATCTTATCCAGACTTTTAATTTTGCTCCAGGACAGTACATTACCATTAAAAAAGAAATTAAAGGTAAGGAATTGCGAAGGGCCTATTCAATAAGTTCTTCCCCCAAACGGGATTATATTACCATTGGTGTAAAACGGGTAGATAAAGGAGGTTTCTCTGAATATGCCAATACAAAATTGAAAGTTGGCGACGTACTTGAAGTAATGCCTCCTGAAGGCAGGTTTATTTTTAAGCGAAGTGATTCCCCTAAAAACGTAGCTGCGTTTGCAGCCGGTAGTGGAATTACCCCTATCATGAGTATTTTAAAAGCAGAATTGGCAAGCAACCCCAATAACAAATTCGTGCTGGTTTATGGCAACAAATCGAATGCCGAAACTATGTTCTACAAAGACTTGGTTAAACTCCAACTAGAATATGCCAATCGGTTTTTTATATACTTTACCAATAGCAAGACCCCAGAAGAAGGTTCGCTTTTTGGACGAATTGATACATCAACCGTAAATTATGCCCTAAAAAACAAGCACAAGGATATCGCTTTTGACGCTTTTTACCTTTGCGGACCGGAAGATATGATCCATTTGGTGAGAAACACCTTGTTGGAAAACAAAATTCCAAAGGAGAAAATCTATTTTGAGTTATTTACTACTTCTGAAACAACGGCTGAGGTAACTCCTGTGGCAAAAGATGGTAACACACAATTGATAGTTGTTTTGGATGATGAAGAATTTTCGTTGACCATGGGCAAGAACGACATAGTCCTTGATACCGTATTAAAAGAAAATATTGACGCTCCCTATTCCTGTCAAGGTGGAGTCTGCAGTAGTTGCATCGCTAGAATAACGGAAGGTAAAGCCGAAATGGTAAAGAACCAGATACTTACCGATGGTGAAATAGAGGAAGGATTAATACTGACTTGTCAGGCCAAACCTATGACGCCCACCCTGAAGGTTGATTATGACGATGTTTAGCTAACAATAGCCATAAAATCATCTTCCTTTTTTCTGCTATTTACAAACTATTTGGTATGCTGTTTTCCAAATTGACATTCTTGTACGTGGAATGTTGTATTTCATCGATAGAACAATAACCAAAATCCCCTTAGTCGGGTAATTGTATAATATTCTAGCAAAAGAAATAAGACTAATTGGTCGGTTTTGATTAAATTGGTTTTTTCTAGAAAACAGTATGCGGTTGTTAAGAATATTGCACAATACCGACCTATTTTAAATAGGTATTGTTGTAATTTTACACGGACACTATTCAAAATGCAGCGTATAAACGAACATAATACGGCTATATTAATCTTTGCGCTAACATCGCAAGAGGAATTAAAGCGTAAAAAAATCATCAATGGTGGTGATTTGTTCAATGCTCTCTCTCAGCACAGTCTAAAAATAGTTGAAAAAACCGGGCTTCCTTATTTTCACTATACGGAAAAAGAACAGGAAGGCGATTCATTTGGTGAACGTTTTACCAATGCCATTGCGTCTGTATTCCACAAAGGCTATAAACAAATAATTACCATTGGGAACGACTCCCCACAACTAAAAACCCATCATCTTCTCAAAACCGCCCGTGTTTTAACAAAAAACAAAGTAGTCTTAGGTCCTTCAGCTGATGGTGGCTTCTATTTAATGGGAGTGCATCGAGAAAATTTCAATGTAAAGAGATTTAAGAATCTGCCTTGGCAAACTTCAAGTTTAGGACACCAACTTAAAAAAGAATTCTCGATAGCTCAATATGATTTGGTGCTATTAGATAGATTATTTGATATAGATGCTCGCCAGGACCTATATTCTTTATCCAAGTTTTTACCTCAGCTTTCATATCCTATTTCAAGGATCATTCGAAACTTGATTGAAACCACCGCTTCCTTCTTTAAGATTATGTTTTTTATCGAAGGTCGGTTCCAATCCAAATCATATCATAACAGGGGCTCCCCCTTCCGTTTTCTGGCATAAGTCTTTATTTCAATTTCCAATATATCCCATAAGACATCTAATTGGTGATTCTTGCCTTTCCGATCCATCAGGATGAGGGATATGATTATTCAATAAAAAAAATCAACTTAAAAATTTACAATGGCAAATACATATTACGACGCAGCAGACCTTCGAAAATTTGGCAAAATAACAGATTGGAGTGAAGAATTAGGTACAAAGTTCTTTGATTACTATGGGAAAGTATTTGAAGAAGGGGCCCTTTCCGCTAGGGAAAAATCATTAATCGCTTTGGCGGTCGCGCATGTGGTGAAATGTCCATATTGCATTGATGCTTATACCAAAGACGGATTGCAAAAAGGAATCACAAAAGAAGAAATGATGGAGGCCGTGCATGCAGGGGCTGCCATAGAAAGTGGCGCAACCCTTGTTCATGGTGTACAAATGATGAATAAGTACAACAAATTAAGTATGTAGCAATGTTTTTGGTATTGTTTGTTAGTTTTCTAAACCAATAACTACAAAGCACTAATGAATAAAAAGGTATAATGATAACAAAGTCACTACATGCAAGACATGACGAGCTTGCGGAGACCAATAAGCAATTGAAAATTCTTAATGGCGGTATTTTCGCCGAAGGTGAACTACCCTACTTTAAGGACAAAATTGCCAATATAGGGCACTTTCCATTGAAGCCTAAGAAATTGGAAATATTGCAAATCAATGTAGGATATATGTGTAATCAGGTCTGTGAGCACTGCCATGTTGATGCCGGACCTGACCGTAAAGAGATAATGACCCGGGAAACCATGCAATTATGTCTAGAGGTAATACGTAATACCAAAGCGCATACGTTGGACCTTACCGGAGGGGCCCCTGAAATGAATCCCAACTTTCGATGGTTTGTAGAAGAAGCGGCCAAGGCAGGCATAAAGGATTTTATTGTACGCTCTAATTTGACCATTCTCAGGGCAAACAAGAGCTATCACGATTTACCTGAATTCTTTAAAAAACATAATGTACATGTAGTTTCTTCCATGCCCCACTATACCCGGGGAAAAACCGATAAACAAAGGGGCAATGGTGTTTTTGACAAATCGATAAAGGCACTTCGGGAACTGAATGCGATTGGTTATGGTCTTCCAAATAGTGACCTACGTTTGGATTTGGTATATAATCCATCAGGCGCCTTCTTACCTGGTGATCAAGTAGCCATGGAAAAAGATTTTAAAAAGGCCCTAAAAGAAGATTTTGATATTCAGTTTCACAACTTATTTGCAATAACCAATTTACCCATAGCACGATTTTTGGATTATTTGATCGCTTCTGAAAACTATGAGGATTATATGTATGCATTGGTAGAGGCCTTTAATCCTTCAGCGGTTGAAAATGTAATGTGTACCAATACTATATCCGTTAGTTGGGATGGATGGTTGTATGATTGTGATTTTAATCAAATGCTGGAATTGAAGGTAACAAGTAAAATCAAACATATTAAAGATTATAATGAAGCTATCCTGAATGATAGGAATATTATCATTTCCCAACACTGTTATGGATGTACGGCTGGGGCCGGGAGCAGTTGTCAGGGTTCAGTAACCTAAATTATGCCCATATAACCTTTAATTCACTTCAATTAAATCACTTTAGGTGTTCAATTATCCGAGAATCAAAACACTTAAACCGACCGGCCGGTCTGTAACGTTTTTAAAAGCCCTTGTTATACATCGGGATTTGGTCATTTAATCGAGTTTTTGGTGAATTACATCTTTAAATATTCACCTAAACATAGGGTTGGGGGTTCTTTGTATAAGACCTAACAGTCTGTTTTAACCCAAAACCCAAATCTTATGGATAAGAATCTAAAACGCATGGCCACCATGCAACGTATGCAAGTTACAGGCTTGGAATTGTTTTACAGAAAAGGATATTACAATACCAGTGTAGATGACATTTTAAAAGAACTTTCACTTTCTAAAGGTGCTTTCTATTACCACTTTGATTCTAAGGAAGATTTCTTTACACAAATTATCGAAAACTTATTGG
>CAZHJO010000041.1:0-12559 GCA_964532755.1 uncultured Maribacter sp.
AGCTTTCATGATCATTTCTTTTTTGGGGCCAGAGCCAATTGTACTTCTTCAATGGTCATATTCTTTGTTTCTTTTAAATAGATAAAGAGAATCACGAGACCTATAGCTACTGTGCTGGCGTAAAAAAGCAGTGTTGAACTTATTCCCAAATTCTCCAGTTGCCAAGGGAAGAATGTTTGGATTAAAGAACTGGACAAACTTGTTATAAGCGTAAAGAAAGGAATAGCTATACCTCGATTCGATATAGGAAAAATTTCAGAAAAGAGTACCCACATCACAGGACCTAACGTAGATTGAAAGGCCGCTACAAAACTTAAAATTCCGCATAAAATCAATAGGCCATTAATATTTACGGCTTTTTTCATTAAGCTGTCTACATTCGCTTTTGAATCTTCTTCCCCTAGTGTTTGGGTAATGGCCTTTTTGAAATCAATATCACTTTCGTAAGACTGTCCTACTAATACATTTAGTTTAACCTTATCCTTATCCTGTAATTCCGTCAATTCGGTCACATGTTCTTGGTTTAAGGAATAACTCGCGGTCTTGAATCCGTAGTAGCAAATGCCTAAACTAATGATTATCCAAAGCATGCCGCCAATAATCATTGGGCGTCGCCCCAATTTATCGACCGCAAGTAATCCAAGAATGGTAAAAACGACACTGATTAGGCCAATCCAGACGGCTTGGGCGAATGCAGCATCGGTACCCATTCCCAATTGTTCAAAAACGGTCGGGGCGTAAAATAAGATAGCGTTGATACCTGTAGTTTGTTGTACAATAGCCAGCGTTATGGCAATGATAAAAGTAATGCGCATAGGCTTATTGAAAATTTCCTTTAATTGTGCCCATGTTGAGTGATCTGCCCCTTCTGCATTCATAGTTTCCTCCATTTCGGCGACCTGAGCGGTCACCTCGTTTTCTGGAATCACTTTTCGCAAGGTATTTTTAGCATCTTCAAACCTTCCTTGAAGTGTCAGCCATGCCGGACTTCGAGGAACAAAACTTAAAAGTGCGAACCATATTAGGGCGAATAATATTTCAGAACCTATCATCCATCGCCATGTCTCAGTATCTATACTTAAAGTTCTTACCCACTCCGCTTCGGAACTAGCTAAACCTTGAATCAAATAATTAATAAAATAAGCGGCCGATAATCCGACCACAATATTGATCTGAATCATGGTTACTAACTTCCCTCGCCATTTAGGAGGAGCGATTTCCCCTATGTACATTGAAGCCATTGAGATAGAACTAAATGCCAATCCACCCAAAAATCGGGCGGCCACGAAAATCCAGTAATTGGGCGCAAAGGCAGAACCTATAGCAGAAATCAAATAAACCGCTGCTGAAATTTGCAACGCTCTTTTTCGGCCGATTGTATTGACTGCATAGCCAACAAATATCAAGGCCAATAAGACGCCCCAAGCTGGGGCACCAACAGCAGCACCTAATTCCAACTCATTTAAGGAAAATTCTTCCGTGAGGTAATTGATTGTTCCTGAAATCAATGCAGCATCAAGACCGAACACGAAGCCCCCCATGGCCACAATTGTTGCGTATGTATATGCATTCTTTTGATATGAAGCCATGTGATTTTTGCGTTAAGTTGGTTGGTTTTATACTTTGCTTTTCTATTATATCCGTTAATCCCAAATAATGGGCATAAAAACTGTCATTTCCCCTTGCCCCCGATTGCTCCACGTGTAATACGGAATCAATTGGGTTTTTATGGTTTCCATTTTCGGTCTGCTCACCTCATTGTACATTCCTTTCAATTCATCTTTACGAATGAGCAGCTCGGATTCAACGGTCGTTACCCCACCTAAAAAATCAGGATGATGAACAGGATTCAATTCCTTGCTACTGGATATATACACATCGGTAATGGCCGTTCCTTTTGGTAGGTCTGGGGATTCAATGGCATACACGATCGGACCTCTTTTTACAGCTACCTGATTGCGTACTTCCTCAATTCTTGGATGCCCTTCTATGAATTTGGTCTCCATTGGCATGTCCAGTACAATCTTATCCCCAGCTGCCCAAGGACGTTCAATTTTTGCAAAAGTACCAGGCGTAAACCCATCAAAAACTTGATCGTTAACCTTAATGGTACTTCCTTTTGCCCAAGCCGGAATTCGAAGTAAAATCTCGAAAGGTTCCGATTTGGAAGCTTCTATAGTTATTCCCACAAGGCCGTCCCAAGGGTAATTGCTCTTTTGCGAAAGTTTGATGCCGGAACCATCAATTAAAGTGGTCTTTAATTGGTTACCTCCGTAGAGATTTACAGCAATCCCATTCTTGGTTTTACTATAGGCCCAAGCGGGGGATTTAGCAACTGTCCGAACCAGGTTCGGTGGACAGCAAAAACAATGCAAATAGGGCTGCCGGTCAGGAAATTCAACATTCATATTATCGTAATCCAGTGCTCCTTCTATTTTCCGTAACGGATTTGAATAGTAATAATCCCTGCCATCAATGCCAATTCCTGAAAGTCCGCTATTATGAAGCACCAATTCCATGATGTCTCCATGTTTGGAATCTCCTGTCAATGATAACATACGATAGTTGAACATTGAATTACAAATATTGGCACAGGTCTCGTTATATGCCGTCATATTGGGCATCATATACTCGTCAATAAAACCTTCTTCGATTTTATCCAAACGAGGTGATCTACCATAGTGCGTTTGGCCCACTGCCCCCGTAACATACATTTTTTTGTTCGTTACATCATCCCATAATCGGTCCAAAGCATCGATCAATGCCTTTTCACCTGTTTCGGCATAAACATCGGCCGCACCGGCGTAATAATATAAGGCCAGGACCGCATGACCAGCAGCTTCTGTTTCTTCTCGGAGCGGCACACGCTCCTGTACCATATCGCCTATCGGATACCCTAAAGTAGTACTATCATCCACTATCTCGTATGACCCACGAAGGTTGATGAATTGTTCTGCCAATTCAAGGTACTTTTTATCATTCGTGGTTCGATACAATTCTACCAAGCCCATAATTTGGGTCTGATTGAACCCGAACCGTTTTAAATTGTCCTTGATAGGTACAAAAAGCCTATACAAATAATCGGCATGCTTGATTGCAATGTTCAGAAAATTTGATTTCCCCGTAACACGATAGTGAATACAGGCACTTGTCAACAAGTGACCGCTATTATATAGCTCATGGTATTTTCTATTGGTAAAAGGCTTAAGGTCTTCATCGATAATAATCGGAGTAGAAAGGTAACCATCATCTTGCTGGGCCTCGCCAATAATTTCTATAATCCCATCTAAATCATTGATTATTTTTTCGTCTTTGTTTACTGCATAGATGTAAACACTTGCTTCCATCCATTTGTAAAAATCCCCATCATGCCACCATTCACCTTGGTGTTTCCCTTCTTTTAAACCTGCTGCAATCTTAAAATTGTTCAAGCCATGACCAACATCGCCTTTAAGCAAGTTTCCCATATAAGGTACCATCACCTTCTCGGCCTGTTTCCACTTGTCGGCCCAAAAACCTTCAGTCCATTGGCAATCGCCAAGGTCAATACTTTTCAATTTTACATATGGACTCTCAGTGTTGTTAATGATTCCACGTGCATTGTCTTTTATCATTGTTGTAATTTTGCTGTCTTTGTGGTTACTTTTTTTTTAATCCATCTGAAGTCCAACCACAAAATGTCCGGTTTTCAATTTTCCATTTTTATCCGTAATGCGATACCCATATCCAGGAATCGAACTACCTCCTTCGATTTTTTGTGCCACTGGTCCTAAATTTGCGATAACATCGGTTCCTGAAGAAAATTGACTTCGTTGCACTTTGAAATCTGCACTTAAATATTCGTGATTAACTAGTTCAGCGTAGAACGTTTCTTCATGCACCGGACTCACTAAATCACGAGCCATTTTTATCATTGGCGCCATACCTTCAAATTCATAAGGAGCGAAAAATATGGTAGTACCCCTACCAAAAAGCATACTACGCAAAGCCTTGATTCTGAAATCACCGTTTTCAGTAACTTCATTGTCCGGATCTTGAATTTTTCCAAAGTTTGATATGGCCTCATGATATACCAAATTGAACAATGGCGCATGGTGTGAAAGTTGACCCAAGGGTCTAGTTTGGAGATAGGTCATTCCCTCGAACATATCAAAATACGGAATCCATTGTTCTTGACCATGTTCGGTACCGTTCACCAAATTCAAGCTGTCAATGTATTTAGCAAGCTCAATTCTACCTAATTTACCATCTTCACGGTATGCTGCAAAGGTGATATCCGAAATATCGGCTTCCAGACCTAAATACGAAATTTCGTTTTCTAAATTTTTCTTGGCCAAACCCTTTTGGAATTTTGGATCTACACGTGCCCAGCGACTTCCGGTCTTTTTGAGTTTACCGTCACGATCCCTCTCCATGAGCTCTGTTGTAAAGTCAGGGTCATTCTCAAGCATTGGCGAATAGGCATGGTACGAAGAATACAAATACCCGTAAGACTTTGCTAAATCCACTGCAGCTTTCAATTTTTCAGGTCCGCCCAATTCCTCGCTAATGGGATAATTATGTGGTACGAAATTGGAGAACGTTCCCCAGGCATGAATAAATGCTTTATCAACTTCTAAATCATCATGAATGGTTTGGATGATATTTTTAAGTTCGTCGAATGTAAATGCCATTCCGGGCATGTTCACATAATGCGGATAGCCGCCGTATACCCCAAAATAAATCGCACCTGGTAGTTTACTGACATTCGGATTTCGCGCTAATTTTTCTTTTAAGGTCACAAAATGACCACGTTTAATAGCTTCCTTTTTGTATTCCTTCGCCATATCTACATAATCACCACCTACAATGAAATGATAACTAATTTGCATTTTTTTATCGTTGCCATCAAGTTTCCATACCGGGTCTAAAAACAAGGTTCTTTGGTATGTTGACATTTTACCTTGGGCATTAAACAAGTATTGCCCATTGTTATTGATGTTATAAAACAATTCTGGTCGTGAAGCTTCATCTATAATTCCCATGACCGCAGACTTCTTATTGTAAGTACCCCACCAAGGCATTGTCAAACCACTACCATTGTTGAAAAGTTCCAATGTACCAACAGATTTGCTATTATAAGTTGCATCATCCCATTTGCAAAAACGACCACCGTTCATTGGAAAAATATAGGAAGGACAAATTATGCCCTGTTTCTGCGGAATTACTCCCGCGCCTTTATCCTCATCTGTTTTTAGGCCAAATTGTCTTGCAGGGTAACGTAAATCAGAAAGTTTGTAATTTCCCGATTGATGCTCGAGAATCTGCACATCTAATTTTGGCGCATTTGAAGAAAGCCGTAATTCTGATGAAATGCTAACTCCTGATGCAACCGAACCATCTTCGAATATGGGGTCTGTAAACTTTATTGACACCGTATTTCCATTTTTTTTCACTACTTCAATGCTCTTGCTATTTGAAAGGTTCAAGATCTGCTTTTTGCCCTTTTCATCGGTCAAGGTCAATAAACCTGCAGCATTTTCCCAAGGATCGGAACCCCAAAATTGTCCTGATTTTTTCTCGATAACCGTAAAACAACCACTTTCCTGGTCGATAGAAATTTTTAATGCATCGTTCTCCATGGTCGTTGCCAAGAGTTCGTTGCTTTCTACTGGTGAAGACCCTAAAGGAACAAAACCGCTTAGTGGAAATACTCCTAAAACCGCAAGGGTAAAAATTAAATACCTTACTTTTTTGCTGATTTTTTTCATGATAATTATACCATTTACGCTTGGTTATTTGCGGATGAATTTAGTTTTTATGCCAATGCTCATCCATACGTTCAATATCCCGCTTTTCATATTCTTTTTTAAGCAACCATCTTGGCCTTTCTAAGGTAGTCTCCCAAGCAAAGAGTTCTTTGTACATTTCTAGATATCGTTCAGGCTCCGAAGTGGCCAAGTCGTTCAATTCTTTTTCATCGTCGGGAAGATAAAAGAGTTCGGCCGGACGGTCAGGGAAGCGTATCAACTTCCAATCTCCTTTTCGCATTGCCGCCCGAGCATCACGCTTCCAAAAAAGTACTTCGTGCGGGCGCCCTGTATTCTGCCCATTTATATAAGGTATTAAATCGACCCCATCGATTTCTTTCAGATTTTGAAGGTCACCATCAGCTGCCTTATAGAAAGTGGGAAGCAAATCTAAAGTACTTATTGGTTTTGTATAGGTGGTATTCGGTTTTAGCTTAGCTGGCCACTTCATAAGGAAAGGAACCCGTATTCCACCTTCCAAATGGGTAGCTTTAATACCGCTCAAAGGGAGGTTGTTCGAAGCATTGGCATCTGTAGGGCCACCATTATCATTGGTAAAAACCACAATTGTATTGTCTTCAATACCAAGCTCCGCTAACTTATCCAAAACTTTACCTGCAGCCCTATCCAATGCCAAACCCATAGCGGCAACAACCTTTCTTTTACCAGTCAACCCGGGAAATTGTGCTAAATCTTCTGGCCTTGCATCCATGGGAGTATGAACTGCGTTAAAGGAAAGAAAAGCGAAAAACGGTTTATTCGCATTGCTATTCTTTTCAATGAACAACAATGCCTCATCTGCAAGTGCATCGGTCAAATACCCGCTATGCTCTTCAAAATTCCCGAATCCCCGTTCCATTTTGTTCATTGGTTCTTTAGGCTCCTCTGTATACTCAAAATAGCTACGGGCACCGCCGCGAAATCCGTAGAATTCATCAAAACCCCTCTTTGTAGGATGAAAGCGATCGGCACCCCCTAAATGCCATTTGCCGTAGACAGCAGTTGCATATCCTTGCTTCCTAAGATAATCAGCCATCGTCACCTCCTCAACAGGGAGACCCATTTCAGTCCCATCTGCCGCGGAAACGGCACTCATGTATGTTGGCACATTGTTTTCTTCATAACCAAAACGGTATTGTGATTTCCCCGTAATGAGTCCTGCACGCGATGGACCACAGGTCGGGTGAGAGACATAAGCTTGTGTAAAACGTACGCCCTGTTTTGATAATTTATCCAGGTTAGGGGTTATCATTTCCTTACTACCTTGAAAACCGAAGTCGGCATAGCCGGCATCGTCAGCAAATAATAAAATGATATTGGGTTTATCTTGGGCTTGGAGTAGTTGCTGAAATAGGACAACTACAGCTATTAATATGAAATTTTTTGTTTTCATGGTAGTATAAATACTTTTAAAGATGTTCTATCAATTAATCCCTGGCTTGTCAAAATAATGGAAGCAAATAAATGATCCTAACAAAAATGCCTATTTACAAAGAGTCTTCCTTTGCGATATTTATCCCTCACTTACTTTATTTTACCTTTTTTAGTTGATGATTTAGACCTGGAGGGTTAAAAATATATGTATTTGATCTTCAAATGAAAGCTAGGTATTACTTAAATCAAGAATGAAATCTTTAGTTTTCCTCTAGGAATTGTATAACCAAATAACTGTAAGTTTCATCTGAATTGGCAAAACTTTCAAGGTTTTGCCGTAGTACTGATGAAAGTCTACTACCCGAAATAACTTCAAGGAATACCTTCAATTGATTCTTGGTCATGACCTTAAGGTTCATGGATAAATAATCTAAAATACTTGGAGATGCATATTTCAATTGATCAAGGAGTAAACTCCGGCTGCCAATATCGATTATTGGAAAAGTATCCCAAAAAGGTTTGGAATAGGTATTTGTGCTCCAGAACTGTTTTGGCAGATTCTTGACTACAAACCCACGAATCAAGGGAATACTCGTTCTAAAAATTTCAGCTACACGCGTATAATGCTCTTCATACTTTGATGGATTCAGATTTTCGAGGGCAAATAATTGATAATCAGGATTATTACTTCGAAGCATGTCAACGATTATTCCTTCATTTAATTTTTCAACAGTATACTCCTTAATTCGCCTTCTGATTTCCCCATGGACGAGATGCCAAGCCACATAACATGAATAGAGGGCACCGGAAACCACCGATTCCTTAACCTCTGCAATGGTAGCTCCCGAAATGGCATCTACACCATTAACTTCCCTTAACTTCGGTTTCTCGACCAATCTATCAATCGTCCTACGCTTTAAAATTGAATTATCATCCATCAATAAATGATGCAGTTTAAGATAGTCAAGAGTTGTAAATTCGTCATGGTCGTGCTTGGTCAGAGGCAGGTCGGGATAACGATCGAAACCTGCATACTCGCCCAAAAGTGTCCAATACAGCTTAATATGCATTAGTTTGCATTCCCCATCGGCACAAACTGGTGTAGAAATATGGGAACTAAACAGTACTGGTTGCCCATTTTTATCTTCAAGCACATCAATCTTCTGTTTGCCTATGGAGTCTACTTTAATGTATAATTGGGTTTTTTGTTTTTTTAGACTAGTGCCCGGTTTCCATTCAAGGATATAAAATTCAGGCTGCTTTTCGAGTATATCCCCATATGCACTTTGACTAGGGTTTATTTGCACACCGAATGAAGAAAGCACAAAACAAATCAAGAAAAAAAAACTACTTTTCATTTCTTCGAATCTGGAATTCTTTCGAATTTCTGTTCCTCGATCAAATCTAAATACTCCTCGAGATAACCCGTATAAATATCCCTTGGCATAACATCATACTTATTACATAAAGAAGCAGCTATCCCCACAGCAGCTCCCATTTGACCCGTTGTTCGCATGACCCTTGGTCCTCCAAGTCCCGCATGGGAACAACTAAAATTCCTCCCTGCCATGAACAGATTATTTATGTTTTTTGAATAGAGGCTGCGATAGGGAATATAATACTCCGGCGCTTTATAGAAAAGTGCTTCAGAAATGAAATCCGGATTTTTTTCATCTTCCAATATGGTTTGATAATGCACGTCTACTGCCCTAGTTTCAATAACCACTGCATCGGGGAATTTAGTTCCCTCCTTGGCATCATTGAAGGTAAAAATATGGTCGCCCACCAATCTTCTAGATTCTCTTTTGCCTACCAAGTAAGAGACCCATTCCAGTTTACGATTGCTATGCTCAGCCTTCTGTTTCGCATTATAGAAAGACCCGAAGATTGCCTTCAGCATATGATCTCTAATTTCCTCCGCATCATCAATTTGATTAAGATCGTTGCGGGTGAATTCCCATTGCCACTCACCATTCACTTCTTCGTGTGTTTTGGCAACCGGCATGGCCCATGGTACTTCTGGAAACTCTTGCTTGGATTCCATTACCTTCGATCCCCATAACACCGATGATCCCATTACCGCATTATCGGCAATTTTAGGACTCCATAACTCGCCATGCTCCTCCCATTCTTCTCCATAGGTATCCACGCTTTCACGTCCATAAGAAAACTCGGCACCGGCCCAATAGCCTATCCATCCATCGCCAGTTGAATCTACAAATCTAGGGGCTGTGAATCGTATTCTTTTACCAGATGTGGTATGCCTAGCATCAACATGTTTGATGGTATGCTCCTCTGCCACTGCATCATATGCCCTGAAATTTAGAAATAGATCTATATTCTTATACCCTTTCACATTGTTGTCCCTTTTTTCTTGATCCAATTTAGACTCTGCTGAACCATTAGGATAGTGCTCCGTATCTATTTTTTTCAATATACGTTCAAAATGACCATAAATGCCCAGGGTGTGGACCCTAATTTCGCTACTTGCATTGCCGCCAAGAAACGGACGGTCATGAATCAGTGCCACATTTAATCCCTGTTCGGCAGCAGCTATACTCGCTGCACAGCCTGCGATGCCCCCTCCCACAACTACAAGATCATAATCCTTGGTTTCTTTTGGCATATTGGGTTCTGCTAAAATTGTCTTACGCCAAACAGCTAACTTTTCTGAAGAGGACGGAGGTTTGGTATTATCCACCGAAAAATATATGGCGTCACACCTTCCATTAAAACCTGTTACATCAATTAATTCCAAATGCACATTTTTAGAATCGCTGACAAGGGTTTTACCTACATATTCCCAACCCCAACCAGAGTGGGTACCCAATTCTTTTGGTAATATGGAATCATTTACCTTTAGTTTAAACCTTCCAGGAGCTTCCCATTTACCAGGGGCCCAATTTACTGTACGCGCCCATATGTGATAATCTCCAGTTTCCTTCAATTTGACCTTTGTACTTGCATTCCTGACAACCTCACCCATGCCGTGGGCCATTAGGTAGGGAGAGCCCATTTGCTCAACGAATTGCGGGTCGACAACCCATCCGCCTGGGTCATCAAAACCTTCTGTTTCTACTAATAGTTCCTGAGCGTTTAGCGATAAGTGCAATACTAAAAAACCGAAAAAAGGCAATAGTAATTTCATTTGAACAATTCATTGGATATGCCTATAAAAGTAACAAAAAGGGAATAACAATACTTATAAATCTATAGATTGATTACACGATGGTTTACACCAATTTGAATTTATAAATATGTCAATATCAATCAGAAAGTCATAAAAAAGACCTTAATCGAGCCCCGTATGGGTCGTACTTGCCAGCATAGTGAAGGGGGTGGTTATGCGGGAAAGTCGAAACCTTTTGTTGTGAAGTTCCTTGCCCGTAATAGAGAGAAACGAAAAACAGGGAAAAGAGCCAAGAGGTATGATTAAACCTTCCTTAAGCTAATTTCGGACAAGCTAAATCAACATTGAATGTATGATTGTAGCTTAAAGGTAAGGGATTAGTCAAAAAAATACTGTTATTCATTTATTAACGGTGGATACTAAGATCTTTAAGACTTGTGTGTAACATTTTGGCAAAAATGACTCAAAACTGGAAACAACTAACTTTATTTATCGATTCCATTTAGCCTGATGCTTGTTCAGAAATTCTATAAAAGACTTATAATCCGAATCATTTTTACCACCAACACTTAATTCGATCAATGTATCGGACGACCAAAATTCTTCAGGGGTTGGTAAATTTGAGTCCTTGTCCCAAAGCGTAGTGCTTTTATAATCATAAAGGGTAAAAACCTCATCAGCATCAGAAATAAACATATAAATACCAGATACCCTGAGTCCATCTCCTTTCTGAGGAGGACCATAGGCAAGTTTTAGATACCTCGGTGTCAGACTTATGGTCGCCAATTGAGAAGTCCCATCAATATCCGCTTTTTTCGTATAATTATACCACTTTGAGTAAACTTTTTCCTCTATATCAATTGAATTTTTCTCGCAAAAGCAATAATAGGTCTTCGTTCTTGATTTGGTATGAATTTCATAATGAGGTCTATTCGAATTGTAGAACTGATGCGCTTTGCCATAGAGATTTTCAATTGGTTGTTGAAATTTGTGGGATATTTCGTTTTTACACAGTTCAAATTCCGCTGCATATTTTTTATCTATTTGATGATGTTCCAACATACTAAATCCGGATACTCCCCAAAAAAACATCCTTGAAATAATGTCCACGATTACCAACCCGATAGCAATGGTCCGAAATGCATTACTTGTACTGTTCTTTGAACATCTAATTATCGAGATCCATACGAACAATCGAATAGGAACAACAATAAGCAGTGAAATAATTAAAAAAGATTGGCGGCTTCGAAATAAAATACCTTGATCTTTTAGAATAAGCAGAATGAGGAAAGTGGCAAGAACTAAAAAAACACCCAACCTAAAAGCTGAGCTTAGACTTTTTTTGCCATTAATATATTTTAGCATCCTTGGTTTGTTAATTGTCAATTTGGAAATCTAATAACGGAAATGTTACTCCTATGTTGTTTCAGAACGAAAAATGCCCATCGAACAAGAGAAGCTTTTTGACAATTTATAGTCCTTTTGAATACCCTCAGGACAGACTCCAAAACTCGAACTCCAACGCTTAAAAAGTTTTTAATTCAAGTGCATTTTCATGCCTTCATGGGAGTCCTTAAAACCGAGTTTTTTGTAAAATTCCAACGCCGCTGGCCTTTTTTTATCAGTTGTCAATTGTAACACATGCGCACCTCTTTCTTTTGCTCTCTGAATGGCCCATTTGAACATTTCAGTACCTAAGCCTGTTCCTCTATTATCTTTTCTTATTCGAACAGCTTCAATTTGTGCTCTAAGGCCACCACGATACGTGAGATATTGAATAAAGGACAGTTGTAAAGTCCCGATTATTTCTGCTCTTCCATTTTCGACAACCATAAGTTCCTGATTTTCATCACGATTTATGCTTTCAAATGCATTATAATACGCTTTGGGCAATGGAACTTGAAAATATTCTCTAGTCTTTCCTAGCTCATCATCGGCAATCAATTTTACAATTGTCTCTATATCTCTTTTTGTTGCTTTTCTAATCTTCATCACCCAATTATTTAAGTTGCTTAGACCCTCTATTTTTATTGAAAAAGGTGGTTATCAGTAAGACAAAAGCCAGTCCAAAACCCAAAATTCCAATGTTGACGCCCAGCAGGATTTTTTCGCTTCCATTTAAATATTTCATTGAGCCACCATAAAGATCTTTCAAAAGGTAGGCAAGTAAAAACCCGCCAGTAATCAACATACTTAATATAGCACTGATCTTCAATTCTTTTTTGAACCAAACCAACCATAGACAGAGAATGCCAACCCCTGTATT
>CAZHJO010000042.1:0-12516 GCA_964532755.1 uncultured Maribacter sp.
GCTGTAATATTATTGTCTTTACAACGGGATTGGGCACACCGACTGGCAACCCAATTGCCCCAGTTCTTAAGTTGTCGAGCAATACCCATCTCTATGAAAAAATGAACGACATTACTGATTTAAATGCAGGAACAGTGATAAGCGGTGAAGACACCATAGAAAGTATGGGAGAAAAAATATTGAATCATCTCATTGGTGTAGCCAGTGGAGAAATTACGGCGAAAGCTGTTCTTAAAGGACAAAACGATTTTATTCCATGGAAACGTGGGATCTCATTATAAAATGTTGAAATGATCTCATTAAACAGAAAGACCAAAGAGGTAAATACCTATACTGAACGAATCTTGCAATTTGGTGAAGGTAACTTTCTTAGGGCATTTGCAAATTGGATGATTCAACAAATGAACGATAAGGCCAACTTTGATGCTGGTGTTGTAGTTGTTCAACCCATTGACCAAGGTTTGGTTAAAATGTTGAATGATCAAGACGGATTGTACACCCTTTACCTCAACGGAATAAAAAATGGTGAAGCAGTCAGCGAATATCAGATTATTGATTGTATACAAAGAGGGATAAATCCTTATGAGGATTTTGATGCCTATATGGCCAATGCCAAAAATCCGGACTTAAGATTTATCATTTCAAATACCACAGAAGCCGGCATAGCCTATAACCCTTCTGATAAACTTCAAGATGCTCCACAGATGAGTTTCCCAGGAAAGCTTACGGTACTTTTACATAAAAGATTTATGCACTTTGGAGGTGCTTCCGATAAGGGGATTATTGTAATTCCTTGCGAATTGATAGACAGAAACGGTGATACGCTTAAAAAAATTATTTTGCAATATGCCGAAGATTGGAATTTAGGCGAGGCGTTTGTTCAATGGATCAATGATAAGAATTTATTCTGCAATACCCTGGTAGATAGAATCGTCCCAGGCTATCCCAAGGATAAAATGGAAAGTATCATAAAAGAATTGGGATATAAGGATAATCTAGTGGTTGAGGGCGAACAATTTCATCTATGGGTTATTGAAGGTCCAAAATCGGTGAGAGATGAATTTCCCGCCGAGGCATGTGGGTTAAATGTTGTTTTTACTGATAACATGGAACCATACCGTACAAGAAAGGTCCGTATTTTAAATGGTGCCCATACCACCTTGGTTCCTGTTGGGTATTTATATGGCATTGATAAGGTTCGGGAGTCCCTGGAAGATCCTATCGTTGGTTCCTATTTGAAGCAGGCCATTTTTGAGGAGATTTGCCCAACATTGGATTTGCCGGATGAGGAATTAAAACAGTTCTCAAACGATGTTCTTGATCGATTTAGAAATCCGTATTTAGAGCATGCACTAATGAGCATATCATTAAATTCAATATCAAAATATAGAACCCGTGTATTACCGTCTGTAATCGAATATGTGAAAAGGAAGAATGCGCTTCCGAAGAACTTATTGTTTTCATTGGCAGCACTCATCGCTTTTTATAAAGGTGAAAGAAATGGGGAATCGATAAATTTAAATGACAATCAAGATGTTTTGGATTTTTTCAAGGATCAATGGTCTACAAACAACTACAGCTCCATTGTTAAGAACGTGCTTTCTAATATTGTATTTTGGGGAGAAGACCTTTCCGAATATGAAGGAATACATGAGCTAGTTACCTCTTATTTAGAGAATATTATGGTCAATGGAATGCATGAAACCTTAGAATCCCTGACCTGATTTATAGACGAAACTTAAATTTTTAATTATGAAGATGTTTGGATTAAAATTACTGCGTATCTCGATAATACTGCTTTTTATCAGTTGTGTCGATACGAAAGAAAACGTAAAACCTGAAGAGGTTAGCATTGAACAAAAAACCGAATTCACTGAGGATTGGGCATCATTGGGCAACCACAATGAAGCTCCTGAATGGTTTAAAAATTCAAAACTTGGCATCTATTTCCATTGGGGCTTATATTCCGTACCTGCCTTTAGTAGCGAATGGTATCCAAGATGGATGCATTTTAAAGATAATAAAGTGTACAAACACCATGTAGAAAAATACGGTGAACCATCCGAATTTGGATATCATGATTTCGCTCCGATGTTCAAGGCCGAAAAATTCAATCCTGAAGAATGGGCACAGCTTTTTAAAGATGCAGGAGCACAATTCGCGGGACCGGTTGCCGAGCATCATGATGGCTATGCCATGTGGGATAGTGAAATTACACCGTGGAATACCATGGACACAGGACCAAAACGCGATATCACAGGGGAACTCGAAAAGGCAATAAAAGGCAAGGGTATGCGATTTATTACGGCCTTCCACCATGCGAAGAACCTCCAACGTAGCACGGAGATTGGCATAGAGGTTAAAAACAGTCATTTTCCATATTTTGAAGGAATGCCCCCAACCTCTGATGACCCTGACCTACAGTTAATGTATGGCAATATGGAACCCGAAAAATGGTATAAAAAAATATGGTTTGGTAAAATCAAGGAAGTTATAGACAAATATCATCCAGATATTATTTGGTTCGATTACGTGCTTGGTGATATCCCAGAGCAATATAGAAAGGAATTCGCGGCGTATTACCTCAACGAAGCGGCAAAAATAGACCAGGAAGCAGTAATCGTTAGAAAGCAGCATGATCTGCCCCTCAATATGAGTATCGAGGACTTGGAACAGGCTCGAAAGAACAATATTGGAACCAAAACTTGGATGACCGATGCGACCATAAGTAACGGCAGTTGGTGCTATACTGAAGATTTAGGAGTAAAGCCTGCTGAGGATGTACTGCATATGTTGATCGACATTGTCAGTAAAAATGGGGTACTTCTTCTAAACGTTTCACCAAAAGCCGATGGGACCATTCCTGACAATCAAAAAGATGGAATCTTGAAAATGGGGGCTTGGCTCAAAAAGTATGGGGAGTCTATTTATGGAACTGAAGCATGGTACACTTTCGGAGAAGGACCTACCAAAGAACCCGAGGGTCATTTTAAAAATCACAAGGCATTCATGAAGCTAAAATATTCCAACGAGGATATTCGCTATACCACAAAGGATTACACCATTTATGGTATTGTATTGGGAGCCGTTGAACCTAGCAAGGAATTGCTGTTGGAATCCTTTGCAAAAGAAAAAATTCATGATGCGCCCAGCATTGAAAATGTATCGTTCCTAGGAAGTGAGGAAAAAATAGAATGGTCATATAGTGAGGAAAAAGGTATTTCGTTAAAGGCACCTTCAACCATAATAGATAATATGGCAACGGTAATAAAAGTAGAAATATCGCAGTAAAATTATGACCATCGATGCCCACCAACATTTTTGGAAGTACGAGCCTGTTAAACATGCCTGGATTGACGATTCCATGTCAGTAATTCGAAGTGATTTCATGCCTTTGGATTTAAAAAAGATCTATGACAAAAATGGTATTGATGGATGCGTAGCCGTTCAAGCGGACCAAACCTTGGAAGAGACCAATTTTCTCTTATGGTTATCAGCCAAGCATGATTTTATCAAGGGTGTTGTAGGATGGGTTGATTTAAGGGCTGAAAATGTAAATGAAGTTCTTAAGGAATATAGCGGGCATGAGAAGATCAAAGGATTCAGGCATATTGTACAAAGTGAACCGGATCATAATTTCTTGTTAAGAAGCGAATTCCTTAGAGGAGTTTCATATTTGGAAAAATACGGTTTCGTGTACGACATCCTGATTTTTCCACATCAGCTGGGTGCTGCTCTCGAATTCGTAAAACGTTTTCCAAATCAAAGATTTGTGATAGACCATATTGCCAAACCTTATATAAAAGATGGATTTTTTGAAGGATGGGCACTTTTGATGAAAGAAATAGCAAATTCGGAAAATGTATATTGCAAATTATCCGGTATGATAACAGAAGCAGATTTTAATACATGGACCTCTGAACAAATCAATCCTTATATGGATTTGGTCTTGTCTACATTTGGTACTGACAGGGTAATGTTCGGCTCGGATTGGCCCGTTTGTCTCGTAGCCGGTAATTATGATGAAGTAAAAGAATTGGTAACCGATTTTATATCTAAACTCAGCCTAATTGAACAGACTAAGATAATGGGAACAAACGCAATAGAATTTTATAATCTTAAATAGAAACCGATGGATTTAGGTTTAAAAGATAAGGTAGTGGTAATTTCCGGTGCTGCAGGTATGCAAGGTAGTATTGGAGAGACCATACTCCAAAATTTGGTGAATGAAGAGGCTATCCCAGCTGTCATTGATAGAAATGACCGAGGATTTGAGTACATCGAAAAGATCAAGGGTAAAGGCATTGATGCTATCTTTTGTAAAACCGATGTTACCGATCCCAAACAAATAAAAAAAGCGGTTGAGGCCATCACCGAGAAATATGGGCGAATAGATGTGGTAATCAATAATGTAGGGGTAAACGATGGTGTTGGGCTTGATGCTTCCTACGAGGAATTCATGGATTCCTTGAAATTGAACATGGTGAGTTACTTTCTAGTTGTAAAACATGCTTTGCCATTTCTCAAAAAATCCAAGGGCAATATTCTAAACATTGGTTCCAAGGTTGCTTTGACAGGGCAAGGAAAGACTTCTGGCTATGCGGCTTCTAAAGGCGGTGTTCTTGGTTTGACGCGGGAATGGGCCGTTGATCTTATAAAATACAGTATTCGTTCCAATGCCATTATCATTGCAGAAAGTTGGACACCTGCCTATGATACCTGGATCAAAACTTTAGAGAATGGTGCGGAAAAGTTAAAATCGATAGTAAAGAAAATACCGCTTGAGAACCGAATGACCACAACACAGGAAATAGCGGATGTTTGTTTATTTACCATCTCTGAAAGGTCATCGCACACGACAGGACAATTTATCACAGTTGATGGAGGCTATGTGCATCTTGATCGCTCATTATTGACTGAATAAATTAAAAACCAGCAACGTTAAATCAACTATGGAAAACGGGAACAAAATACCAGTAGTTTCGAAGCAAGTACTGCTGCCTTTTATACTGATAACTTCTTTATTCGCCCTCTGGGGATTTGCCAATGATATCACCAATCCCATGGTATCTGCGTTTAAAAAGATATTGGAACTGAACAATACCCAGGCATCTTGGGTGCAAATGGCCTTTTATGGAGGTTATTTTACCATGGCCTTCCCGGCTGCTATGTTTATAAAAAAATATACCTACAAGAAAGGAATAATATTAGGGCTGATCTTATATGCAACAGGCGCATTGTTGTTTTATCCTGCTGCAGCCTATGAGGCGTTCGGATTCTTCTTAGCTGCTTTATATATCTTGACTTTTGGTTTGGCTTTCTTGGAAACTACGGCGAATCCCTTTGTATTATCAATGGGCCATGAAAAGACCGCTACGCGAAGGTTGAATTTAGCCCAAGCATTTAATCCAATTGGAGCATTGACCGGTCTTTTTGTTGCCCAAACATTTATATTGGGGTCATTACAGTCCGATGATGTTGATGCGCAAGGCAATGTAATCTATGATACACTTTCCGAATCAGCTAAAAATGCAGTACGAATCTCTGACCTTATGGTAGTTAGAAATCCGTATGTAATACTCGGATTATTTGTGTTGTTCATGCTTTTATTGATTACAATAGTTAAAATGCCGGAAAAGAAAGAGACAGTTGGAGGTTCGGTGGCGAATGCTGTAAAACGATTATTCAAAAGCAAGAAGTTTGTTGAAGGGGTTATTGCCCAAATGTTTTATGTAGGTGCCCAAATTATGTGTTGGACCTATATTTATCAATATGCGGAAACACTGGGTATTGATAATAGAAGTGCCGTTACCTATGCTTATTGGGCGTTGATTTTATTCTTGATTGGTCGTTGGATAGGGACTTATTTATTAAAATTTGTAAGTTCTGGTAAACTATTGATGTATTTTGCATTGGGTGCCATGGTATTCACTTTGGGTGCCATTTTTATAGAAGGTATGACAGGATTGTATTCCTTGGTGGGTATCTCATTGTGCATGTCCTTAATGTTCCCTACTATCTACGGCATTGCCTTGGAAGGCGTTGGTGAGGACGCCAAATTTGGAGCTGCCTTCCTGGTAATGGCAATTGTAGGTGGTGCGATTATGCCTGTGCTACAAGGATCCATCCTGGATTTTGGAGGCTCGGGGTATACTGATATCGAGATTCTTGGTGTACCAGAAGTCAATTTTTCATTTGCTTTACCGCTAATCTGTTTTCTAGTAGTTGCTGCTTATGGTTTTAGGACGTATAAGATTCATAATAAATAAATCAGCACAATCATGGAAAGGAAAAGAGTATGTTTTTCCTGCGATTTAAAGGATAATCCCCGATTAATTGCGGAATATAAAGCATACCATGCTTCCGGGAATGCTTGGCCAGAAATCACCCAAAGTATCAAGGATGCAGGGATTTTGGATATGCAGATTTACCTGACAGGGAACCGAATGTTCATGATTATGGACGTGGATGATACTTATGATCCTTCCAAGAAAGCGGAAATGGATGCTAACAATCCAAAAGTTCAGGAATGGGAACAACTCATGTGGAAATACCAACAAGAGCTACCTTGGGCCAAGGATGGTGAAAAATGGATTGAATTGGAACAGGTTTTCCAATTATAAAAATCAATGGGATGTCGCGAACCTTAGTGTCAAAATGATCGTTCTAAACAACAAGATCGTTACGTATTGATTTTATCGGCCTACTTCAATCTTTGATTCTCTGCCAAAATTCTTTTTTTCTGTTCTTCATTTAAACCGTGTTTGTAGAAAAATTCGGGCTTATAATATTCATTGTGATGTTTCATATCGGGATCATGTACATCCAAACTAAGGTCGCAATCGAAACGCGTAAGAATCGCATGATTTTTGGACCAAATGGTGGCGTTCGTAAAATGGGATATGCCCCAGCTAATACCTCTCCCATTTCCAGAATTGGAGAACGCATCCGGTATGAATGAGCCAGCTGCATTAGGAAGTAAAGTGGTGATAGCGGCAATCTCAAAGTTAACACCGTCCTTGGCATATTGAATGGTATGGTGCTCATTTCCGTCTCGGGTGACCATGGCGGCCATTCCCTCCTTAAACGGAAATAAGGAGGTTTCATGGCCAGAATTGATTACAGGGTTCAATGGGTGCTTTTCAAAGGGTCCCAAAGGATTGTCAGCCATGGCCAGACCCTGCATACGAACCAATCGTGGATTACCGTCAAAATCGGATTTATAATAAAGATAAATTTTGTCCTTATAGACAAACGGATGGGGGTCATGTATAGAATATTGGTCCCACTCCCCAGGGGCTCCATTCGGGATGACTATTTGGTTATAGGCGGTCCATGGGCCATCAGGAGAGTCTGCATAGGATACGGCCACGGGGCAATCATCTCCTCGTTTTCCGCTGGCCTCCATAAAACCTTGGTAGTATAAATAATACTTGCCTTCCCATTTTAAAATATCGGTGGTAGTAACGGATCGCCATCCCACATTCGGTTTTGGCGGCCTAGGAACAGCCACCCCTTGCTCTTTCCAAGTGAAACCATCCTCACTTGTTGCATACCAAATATCGGCAAGATCCCAATCGCTGGATGGTATGGTGTCATTAGAATTATCGGCGCCCTGCGGAGGGGTAGGCGAATGGCGATAGGTGTACCAGACATAATATTTTCCGTTGGCGAAAATCACTTTGGAAGGATCCCGACGTGATATGGTACCATCATGGTCATTATACTCAAAGCCTTTGAGCTCGGTATATTTAAATTGTGAATACAATTCATTGTCTTCAGGACGTGGGGCCAAATATGCATCGTAGTTTCGTTCCATGGCCCTACTCATTTTCCGCTCGGGCTTTTCTTTTGGCAGCGTAAAAGGAAATCCCTCTTTAATGGCAGTCGACTGTTCCGTCGTCTTAGGTTTTTTGTTGTTTTGACATGCGGTTATTAGCAGAATCCATAGGCATATTGACAATACTTTGTTCATGGCTTGGTCTTAGGGATTTATACGTTACAATTCTATTACTATTCTTGAAGTTCAATCTTTATGGGCATCAATATTCCCACCTATATCATTCTCTTTATAGCCTTCCATACTTATTTTAAATGCATGTGCATAAGGGGTGGGAAATGCTTTCGGTGCTTTGACCACCAATCCCCTTGAGTTACGCTCCCATTGTAGGCTTTCATTACTACCAACCAAGCTTACATCAATGATTTTGGAATTGAGCACGCCAATATCGGTACTCAAGGTTTTCATCACGATTTCGCCTTCTGGTTTGTCCATTATGATGGCATAGAATTCCTTTTCTGATTTTTTGGTATACCTAATATCGGTATTTGTATAAGCAATTTTGATTTTCTCTATTTTATGACCTCCTTCGGGTAATCGCGTAGGGCCCTCGCCAAAAACTGTCCAAGGACGGGTTTTGTAAATAGCCTCGCCATTTACTTGCAACCACGCACCCATTTCGGTGAGAAGATATATCATTTCTTCTGGAATTGAACCGTCCGGATTTGGAGGAACGTTCAACAACATAAGACCATTTTTGGCTACAATGTCAATCAAAATATCAATCAAGTCATTTGGTTTTTTAAATTGTGCCCCTGGCCGGTAAAACCAAGCCCCTGGCGAGGTATCGGTTAACCATGCCGGACTCTTGGGTTGATTAGGGCGGCCGCGTTCATAATCCTTGATCGCCGTCGAAATCGGGAAAGTAGTTTCCTTATAGGCCACACAGACTTCTTTATCCCATTTTTGTGCTTGGTTATAGTAGTAGGCCAAAAACTTCTGGCGTTTCTCTGCGGGAAGGTTTTCCAACCACCAGTCAAACCATAATAAATCGGGCTTATATACATCTATATATTCTTTCAATTTAGCCCACCATTCTTGAATAAAGCGCGCATCGGGAACATCTGAGTCTAATTCATGTGGGTTGGTGTAAAGATCAAAATCTTTTGGTGAAATTCCTCCATGTTTATGAGCGGGTGCGAAATATTTCCAGGTAAAGGCATGGTGGAAGGACGCCATAAACTTCATGCCTCGCGCCTCAATTTCCATTTTCAAAGTGGCTGAAGGATCGATTCCCCCGTAATTCATCGAATTCCAGCGAGTTGATTTGGCATCCCACATCGCAAAGTTGTCATGGTGCATAGCCACGGGGCCGGCGAATTTCGCTCCCGACCTTGCGAATAATTCTGCCCATTCCTTTGCATCGAATTTCGTAGGTTTAAAATTTTCAATGACATGCTTATATCCGTACTTCTTAGGATTTCCATATTTCTTTTTATGGTGCAGATAATTATTTGAAGGAGTACCATCTTTAGTCTTAACTTTTTTTCCATCATTATACATTAGCATGCCATGCCAACCCCCATAATGTTTTTTTGGATTTGCACCTTCAAATGCTTCTGAGGCTGGGCCCCAATGGGCATAAATGCCCAATTTGGCATCCAAAAACCAATCCGGTGTCTGATTCACCATTGAAAGCGATTCCCATGATTCCTCATACCGGATACTTTCTTGACTTTTCACGCTGTAAAAAGTACAGAATAAAAGCAATGTGCTTAAAGTTGTTTTCTTAATCCTAATATCATTGAAAAATGAACTCATATACAATCATTTTTAACTGTTATTGATTTATTGAAACTATCTCTCCTTAGGGTTTCCTCGACCACCCATACCTTGTTGAAAATATACTTCCGGTTTATGCCATACCCCGGTTTTTTTAAATACTTCGGGTTTATCAAAATCAAGGCTTAGGTCACAATCAAATCGAGCCATGATTGAATATCCTTTGCCAGGAGAACCTGCGTTGATAAAATGACATAATCCCCAAGTGACTCCCCTACCATAGTCAGTGTTGGTGAAAGCATCGGCAATATATGGCGCTGCTGCTGTTGGCGTTAGTGAAAGACTCGAGGCAATTTCAAAATTCACCCCATCTTTGGCGTACTGCATAGTTTCCCTTTCGTTTCCGTCTTTAATGGCCAAGGCCGCGACTCCTTCCCTGAATGGGAAATAGGTTGTTTCATGCCCGGATGTCAAAACAGGATTCAACGGATGTTTCTCAAAAGGACCTAGTGGATCTTCAGCGATGACCAGCCCATGGCCTACTGCATATTTATCCCGAATATCCGGCCATTTGTTGTATGCGGCCTTATAATACAGATAAATTTTACCCTTATACACAATGGGATGCGGGTCATGGGTAGCATCTTGGTCCCATTCGCCTTTTTTACCAAAAGGAATAATATTATCGCCACCGTGCAACCATGGCCCATCAGGAGATTCGGCATAGGAAACCGAGACCGGACACCAATCACCTCGAAGTCCACTTGGTTCAACAAAGGCTTGATAATACAAGTAGTATTTGCCTTTCCAAATCAATATATCGGGGGTGGCCACCGAACGCCATCCCGGCCTGGGTTTATTGGGCCTTGCGACGGCTACGCCTTTTTCATCCCAAGTAAAACCATCCGTGCTCGTGGCATACCAAATATCGCAAAGGTCCCAATCCGTTGACGGGATTTCATTGGTAGCTTCTTTGGCCCGATTCCAACCGATGGGAGGCACTTTGGACTGTCGCTTCGTATAATAGATATAGTATTTGCCATCCACCAAAATGGGTCTAGAAGGATCACGTCGAGATACCGTACCATCGCCATTGTTATAGTCAAAACCTTTCAAACGGGTATATTTGAATTGTGAAAAAAGCTCATTGTCATGAACCCGAGGTGCTGGATAATTAAACATACGTTCCGTGGCAGCACTCATTGGGAAATCCGGTTTTTCAATGGGCATTTTATGGGGAAACACGGGTTGCGCTTCTATTGTTGATTTTAAATTGCCCCGCTCAGATGAACTATTGCTTCTTTCCGATTTCGATTCGGAGCATGCTGCCAAAATGAAAATAACCAAACAAAGTATCATTCTTGTGCTCATCTCAAATCGTTTTATTCTTAGTTGGGATTTTAGTCCTTTTCAAACCCTTGGGCCTTGGGTTGTTCAATATCGCTTTTATAATCCTTTCCGTTTTGGCGGGTCAAATCATCATAGAATCTGTAATAATTGCCATAGGTAAACTCCCCGTTTTTCTTTACCAATGCCCGACCCATTTCTTTAAATTGTTCAGAAGCTTTGGCCTGATCTCCTATTAGAAAGAAATAATCATTACTAGAGATCAATTCGCCCGAATTATCAATAAGTGTTATTTCGACAAAGATTTTTTCATTTACTTTATCCAAAACATCCACAGTGATATCCACAAATTTGTTTGCGCTGTTGGCAGGTATCTCACCGATTTCGAAGGTAGATTTCTTTAAAATTTCCCCGCTATCATTTTTAAAGCTAATTTTTGCCGAACACCCAATATACTTTTTGTAATGGTCATTCACAACCCATAATTCTGCATTGAATGCTTCTGTTTTTTTCCATCTTCTCTTTGTAAAATTCAAATTGACCAATAGAGGTTGATAGGCTTTTTTGACAAAGTCAAACGAGCGTTTGGGCTTTTGATAATTATCTACAATTGCCCATTTCATATCGGGCCAATAGGTAATGAAGTGGCATAAGGCGATTCCACTTAATCTTGGTTTGTGCCTTCTAAAGTATTCTATGCCATTTTGAAAGATAATCCCTTGCGTATCTTGGGAAGCATTTACGAACTCTTCCAAAGAACCGGTCATTTCACTGCCAAAAACGTCCCAATTCTGCATTTTAAGACGATCCAGGTCTGCCCAGTGATGCCCCCAACTTAATCCGGGGGGCCACATCTCATCAGCCGGAATAAACTTTTTTAGACTTTCAATGGAGGGAATAGAAGTGATCGCAAATTCAGGAACAATAGGATAATCCAAGGTTTGGTACCAGTCTTCATGCAGTGCATGGCCCATACCATAAAAATAGCGTAAGGCATGTATTGCTTCCTTGGGTTTAAAACCTACTTCCTGTGATACCTCACAAGTCAATGGGGAATCTGGGACATAAGGTAATTTAGCATAAGCTTGCAAGGAATCGCCCAACTCCTCTAAAAACGCACGCCCAAAATGCGGGTCTCTTGTTCTTAAAAGCATTTCCTCACCACCTTCCATCATAATTAACGAAGGATGGTTTCTTCGTTCTTTGATCACAGCAACGGCTTCGTTGAAAATCTCCCCTAATTTTTTCCTATCCTTTGGGATATTCCCGGTCCCTAAGGGAATCATATCCTGCCAGACCGTAAGTCCTGCCTCGTTGCACAATTCATAGAACTCAGGGATTTCGGGTGGATGCCATCCAAAAATCCGTATGTTGTTCATGTTGGCTTCTTTGGCCAATCGAATCAATTCTGCATATTCTTGGGTAGAGGTTCGCCCGACAAAAATATCGGGAGGCCCGCCCCAACAGGCTGAACGGATAAAGTGAAACTTACCGTTAATATAAGTAGACCTTGGCAAGCTTACATCGATGTCTTTTTTAAATCCTGGATTCCATTTCATGGACACCTCGCGAATTCCAAAGGTTGTTTCGTTATAATCATGGTTGAT
>CAZHJO010000043.1:0-12040 GCA_964532755.1 uncultured Maribacter sp.
TCTAGGTAATTAGGAACGGTAGTTCGGAAGTTGACATATATGATCTTAGCCATTTATTATTAAATAGTTTATAATTCAAAGAATTATTGTTAACGCTCGCTCTTAATTTTTTTTTTTAAAACTGATCATTAATTAGTGTAAGTGCTAAATTGTGGGATTTAGTCAAACCTAATAACAAATCAATTCAATTTGTCCATAGAAGCAAAAATTTAACGCTAACGGGATGGCAAAATTCGTTCTAGAACCCAAAAAACGACTAAGTGTTAAATTTGTTAGTTAAAGTGTGAAAAACTGATAAACAAAACTTTAAAACTCGAAGTGATAAATTAGTTCTGGAGAATGTCTCTAAACAAATTTTCATACTTGCTTAAGATGCTCTCTGAGCTATATTTTTGGTATACGGATTGACTTACTACACTTGGTTTCCAACGATCAATGGTATTGAGCATCTCGGTTACTTTTTCAGTAAAATCATTTACATTTTCGGCAATAAAACCATTTATGCCTTCATTGATAATTTCGTCAATGCCTCCAGGCGCTCTAAAAGCTATAACAGGTGTGCCAACGGCAGAACTTTCTAAAAGAGCATTGGGAAAACCCTCCACGTAAGAACCTTGAAGAAAAAGGTGATTTTCTGCCAAATGATCAAATACTTTATTGGTAAATCCAATATGAACAATATTATTTTGGATTCCTAGTTTTTTCGCATACTCCATAATTTTTGTCTTTTCCGAACCGTCTCCTATCATAGTGTATGTATAAGGTAATTTAAGATCTGACAGGGCATCTAAGATTCTTAAATGGCCTTTTTGTTTTACCAATCTGCCCACAGTAATTAATCTATAACCGTTCTCATCCATAGGTTTTATTTCTTGCTTTTTCTTTAATTTATTCGAAATAGGATTGTTGATTGTGATTAATTTAGATGTGGGGAAATTATAATTTAGTTCCAAATCATTCCTCATATCATTCGATTGACAAACGATTTTGTCTAAATGGTGATATCCGATTTTTGCAAATAGCTTAGCAAGTAAACCTCTTTTTTTGGGTAGTGAGGAATAATCTTTTACTACACTTTTGACATTCGCTTCCCTACCGATAAATTTGATTTTTGGAAAAAAAATAGCTTGCAGCCCCATCATTATATTCAAATGGGAGATGGCACTAAAAACAATATCGGGCCTGTTTTTGAAGATTAAAAGGAAAATAGAAGGAAACGCAAACAAGACCCTTTTTTTGCTTAGATAATTTACTGACACGTTTTCTACATCATATACCTTATCTTTTTCAAAGCCAATTACAACCAAGGTACAATTGAACAATTCTTTGTCCAGGTTTTGGGATATATAGGACATTATACGTTCTGCACCACCAGATCGCAGTGATGGTATAATAAAAGTGATATTTATTTTAGAATTATTCATGATGGGATATGTAAATTGTCTAAATTATATCAGGTTTGAATAGTACTTATTCAACCTCTCTCAACTTCAAATATATTTATATGGGTTCTGGTTTGGTCATTTTTTCAAGTTGATTGTTCTCGGTAAACATCTCTAACGGGATTAGCATCAATACTAAATAAATGGTATAATCCTCACTCAGGATAAAGTTGTTGTGAAAACTTGCATTAATTGCATAGGCTACTAATGCCAACTTAAAAAAAACAGTGTATTTAGGTTCTAAAAGATTAATATATCGTAAAAGAAATATCACTAAAAAAAAGAACAGGATATATCCAAGAAAAGAGTAATGAAAGCCAATATTAATGAGGCCATTATGTGATGGCATCACTAGGATAATTGGGTGACCATATTTAGCGAACATCTCTTTTTTTATTTCCATGTAATTTTCTGGAGTTATCCCAAGCGGATAGTTCATGACGGTGTAAGCCGCTGTAAGCCATAAAAGAGGTCTGCCATCCCCATGTTGGCCCTCCGATATTTTGGTCAATCGACTATCTCCAGTAGATATGTAGTCTTTTGCGGTATAAACAAATAATAAGGACATTGATACTCCAACGATCATTGCTATTTTATATAGACCTTGTCTTTTAAAAGGACCAAAAAACAGAAAACCAAAAATTAATATAATTTCAGCTAACAATAAGGATCTTGTTTGTGTGAACAATGAGGCAACAAGTAAAACAGCTAAATAGAACAGGTAAATCCTTTTTTTATATTTGAGATACAGGTAAAAATTGATAATTACGCTACTAATGGCGAAATAGGCAAAATTTATCGAGGTGACAAAAGGTCCGGCCAACCTAAATCGATCCCCATAACCACCTTCAATATATACCCCTTCGGTTTTAAGCTTGCCTAAAATACGCTCACTTTCGGCCGATGCATATAGGGATCTTTTGATTTCCAACATCTCTGATGCTAAAGGAGACAAAGGGTGTTGCAAAAATGCAAAAATACAGATAGCGAAATGTATAAAAACCAAAAAGTTCACATACTTTATATCTTTTTTGGCTATTAATAGGAACAAATATGAAAAAGTTATAAACGAAAAGCATTTAATAAATTCGGTATAAACAATTTCGAATTCCAAATTGCCCCATATGGCCATTTTAAGATTTATAATTAATTGAAGGATCGCAAATAAGACAATGAACGTATTCCAACTTTTAAAAAAAGGATTGGTTTTTATCTCTGTTAGATATGATTTTATAAAGACGAAGAACAACATAAACTCGAGCCATCTATCGTAGCTCATTCCAAAGAACCTAAAATTTATGAAAACTTGGTCAATGCCCAGCAAAAATGCTATAAAGTAATAGATTATGTTCATAACTCTAATTTGTTCCTTCCCAAGGTCAAATCTTACTTCCTACTTGATTATGATTGGACAAAATAATTCTTCAAGAAAGAAATTTTCTTGAAATTTTTCTGTGCGCCCAATGGTAAGGAGTTGAAGATTTGAGTCAACATTGGGGCATTAACGTCATTGAATATGATATTTTTTTTATTTGTAATGAATACTGTAAACAATGGTAAATATATAAATAAGGAAAGACATAAATGAATCCAAACATCCTTTATTCCAAACTTATATAGAATCATAGTGACAATGAAAAAAGGTAGATAAATAAGTAGTGTTTTAAGGTGCAGTTGAAGAAAATACATTTTTGAAAAATTCAATTCCTTATAAAGTCTATAACTCATTTGGAGATAGTTTAAAAAAGTTGCTATAAATACACCAGCAGCAATACCTGGTAATTCAAAAAAGTAGCCACCTATAAGGCAAAAGGTAAACATTAAAACGGCAAATACGAATTGATAGTATGCTCCCTTGTATATTATCCCTAAAGATTTCAGATAGGATTTGTTTATTCGTGTCCCAAATCTGTAGGCCATTCCAAAAATTAAAATTTGAAATGGATATGTTACCATGTCCCACTGATCTCCTAACATTATTTTTACAATTAAATCGGCATTGATGAAAAGAATCGTTGCCAACGGAAATAAAACCCCAAAACAAAATGATGTACTCAGTAAATAGAAACTTGAAAGTTTTTCCTTTTTATCCTGATTTTTTGCTAGTATTGGAAAAAAGACATTATCGTAGATCCCACCAAAAAACCTTGTAGGTATTCCAAATAACTGAAAGGCCTTTGTGTAGACTCCCATTGACACTACACCTAGGGATTTGCCTACTATAATCTTATCAGCATTATCTCCAAAATAATTGAATAATATTCCTAAGGTATGACCTGAACCAAAGAATAAAAGTTCACTTGCTATTTTTTTTTCAAAGCGGAATGAAAAAGAAGGTGGGCTGAAGTACATCATAAGGACAACAGTAACCAACACGCCTGCAAACTGCCCTATAATTAACGCCCAATAACCATAATCCAAATAAGCGAAAATAATGGACGTTAAGCCAATTCCAAAAATATACGATGCCGCTCCACATTTTACTAATAATGAAAACCGCAAATCACGAGCCAGAACAGCACTTGTAACACTATTGAAACTTCGTAATGGAAAGAAAATCGCAAAAAAGCGTATGGCATTATCGGCATTATTGAGGTTAAAAAATGTAGCAACCGTAGGGGCAATAAAATAAAATAATAGTCCTACCAGAATTCCAATAATCAATGATATGGTATAACCTAAGGATAAATGCTGCTTAGAAATATGTTTTAGCTGAATTATGGCCGTGGCAATGCCAAGATTCGTGAATATACCTGAAAAATTAACTAGTACGAAAATAACTCCGACAACCCCAAACTCTTCTGGTGTTAATAAACGTGAAAGGATTGCAATAACGATAAATTGGGAAAGTATTTGCACAGCAGAACCTGAAAAGTGCCATAGCATCCCACTTATTCCTGACTTGGCGGCCGATTTTTTTCTTTTTTTCAAGCTCATGACCTTACAATGTAGTGCTTCGGATGAATAATGGTTTCAAGTAATTCAAAGGTCTTTCCATTCTTTATTTATTAAACGTCTGCAATATTAGAAATTGTTTTTTGAATAGGGCTGGTAATTAAATTGTAATCCAACAAAATCGTACTAAACTATTGTAATATATCCTATTTTAAAAGTGTAATTATAATGCACAACCAACGCAAGTGCGAGAGACATCGACAAGATTTAACATTGGGCAATACAGCATTGTTATTTCATAGACATTTATGTCTAGAACAGTTACTTCTGACTTATTGAAAATCCTATTGGCCTCGTGAATTTATATTGGTGGCAAAGATTGAAATTTTTAGTTTATAAAGTACATTAATAACATCAAGACATTGATATTATCGTTAAAATACATTTTATAATAAAATAAAGCTCTTTTCCAGGAAAATTTGGCCTAGCAGTACAGCTGGTTATATTACTATTTAGGGTAAATACATAAATGACTATTTGATCATAACAAATAGTTTCAATTAAACAGCAGATGGCATGCTAAAAATTTAGCAAAAATATCTTTAATATTTATTAACATTTATCTGGCATTTTTATCCTTATATCTTAAAATAAACTGCATTTCATCGAATATTGAATTAGTTAACATCCAAGAATAAGTATTGTGCGTATAAGCAATAATGTATCAAACATGCATTTCATCGAAAATAAGATGAATTTAATCGATGATATTTAATTTTTAGATAGTTTTGTTAAACCCAAATACTTAATGTCATAGTTCTTAATCGAAATTTCCCCATGAAGTTACACGTTTTATCCCCACTAAAAGTGTTCGTATTTATTATTGCTCTAATTTTTCAATTTTCCTGTTCCAAGGATTCGGATTTACTAACGGATTATGTACTCGCTGATGCTAAAGAAGTTATAGATGTTCGAAAATTTGTTGTGGATGACACTTATACTATTTCATCTTCAAGTAGTATAGAGTTGGATGTCTTATCCAATGATACGTTTACGGAGCAAGAAGAGGTTACAATTACAGAAACCTCAACTCCTACCAATGGTACTGTTGAAATAAATGCTGATGATACCTTAACATATACCCCTGAAACAGAAACACCGACTACAGATTCGTTTACATATACCACTGAAGTTGTAAATGAGGATCAAACGGTAACAACCGAGGAGGGTAACGTAACGATTACCGTTGCTAGAAGTGGTGTTATTGAACTAAATACACTTAAGGCGTTTCCTTCTGCCTTTGGAGCAGGTAAGGATTTAAGTGGAGGTAGAGATGGTTCTTATTACGCAGTAACTAATTTGAACAATAGTGGTTCGGGAAGTTTTAGGGAGGCTTTGGATCAAGGTTCCAATACTACTATCATAATCCAAGTTGAGGGCTTGGTAAATTTGACAAGCGCAATATCGGGAACTGCTCCTGATAATATCACCATTTGGGGGCAATTGGCACCCGGCAAAGGTTTAACCCTTTCTAACGAGCGAATCACCTTCGAAGGTTCAAGTAATTGGATTGTACGACACATGACCTTTCAGAATAGGAATCCCGCATGTACTAACGCTAAAGCGGGTGGTGCTGATTGCAGAAGTGCGGTCGCTTGGAGGGAAATGAATGATGCAGGCGGGCTTGGTGTTTACATAGATCATGTTTCGGCAAGATGGGGAATGGATCAGACTTTGGATATAGGGCACGGTCAGTCTAGTAATGAATCCACTATGGCTTATTGTTTTTTAGGTCAAGGGACTCAAGGCCACAATACGGGCGGTTTTGTTGGTGGTTTTGGGAAAGCCACTTATGCAAGAAACGCCATAGTTAGTCTTTCCCACCGTTTTGCCATTCATTCGGGTGGTTCTATTGAAAGTTATAATAATTATATAGTGAATTATGGATCTAGGCTTGCCAATGCCCGTAAGGACACCAAAATAGATTATTTCCACAATTATGTTGAAAAAGGTAATGCCGGTAGTCCAAGTAGGAATGCGGTCAATAAGTTGGAAGGAAGTGGTATAAGTGGCATGAGGACGTACACCGCTAATAATTATGTAGAGCATGTAGACGAGAGTCCTAATGGTTTACAGACAAATTTATGGCAAAATAGAAACGGCCCTGAAGGTCCTAACTTTACAGGAATTGATTCTTACCATTATGTAAGTAGTAGATTAAATGACTTTGGCGCACCTCCCGATGGTGTATGGGATGCCACAAATGGAACTGAGGTAAAAACAAAGGCTTTGGCTAATGCGGGACATAACCGCGGAATAAATACGAATGGTACGCCTGGTTTCTTTCGGGATGATGTGGATGACGATTTCGCCACTAGGGCAGCCAATGGAACGACCCGTTCCAATAGGTTGACGGATGCTCAATTTTTCAATTCATCATTTGCGGGTACAGCAATGTATGCGGATACAGATGGAGATTTCATGCCCGATTGGTTTGAAAATCAACATGCCCACCTTAATCCCAATGAAGATGATAAGAACTCAAAGCATGTGGATTGGGATTTTGGTAATTACCAGGTTGTAAATAATGCAGGATATACCAATTTAGAGATCTGTGCGGAATTTTATGCAGGAGGATTCGAATCAATGTTAGATGAATAATTGATTATAAAGTAGTAGTACGTTTAATAATTAAGACATCAATTTTACTCGATATAAACAAATAACCAGAGAAATCTATTTCTCTGGTTATTTGTTTATTGTGTAGATAACACTTAGAGCCATTTGTTATCTGATGTCTGGCCTTTACTCAATACTGGTTTTTTTGGAATTAAGGAATAGTTGTTCCAATGTGTACAAGGAATCTAGTTCTGTGTCTTTCTGAATCTTTCGCTCAGACCTCTTATTCAGTAATTATTGTGTGTTTCGTTCATAGATATTGAATAGGGGGTTCGTTCTGCTATTTTCAAGTTTTAAATTTTTCAGTTTGATATTATCGCTCTTATAAAATCTACAATCTTCCGTCAACTTCACAGTTTAGAATACCTTTTACGTCATATAAAATACCTTGTGTGTTGAGCATTGTTCTAAGATTTAAGTTTAGGAATTCTTTATGGGCAACAGCCAGAACTATGGCCTCATAATTTTCTCTGGGCAATACTTTGGTCGTACTTAATCCATATTCATGCATGACCTCTTCAGGGGAGGCCCAGGGATCATACACGGTAACATCCGTGCCATAACTATTTAAGTTGTTAATGACATCAACCGCCTTGGTGTTGCGAACATCCGGGCAGTTTTCCTTAAAAGTAATACCTAAAACAAGGATTTTTGAGCCTTTAACTTTAATCTCGTTTTGCACCATTAATTTTATAACTTCGGATGCCACATATTTTCCCATACCATCGTTCATCCGTCTTCCCGTAAGGATAATTTCAGGATGATAACCAAACTCCTGCGCTTTTTGTGCTAAATAGTAAGGGTCAACTCCAATACAATGACCACCTACAAGCCCAGGTTTAAAAGGAAGAAAATTCCACTTGGTCCCTGCTGCCTCCAGTACATCATGGGTGTCAATACCCATTAGATTGAAAATTTTAGCCAGCTCGTTTACAAAGGCAATATTAATATCACGTTGGGAATTTTCAATAACCTTAGCTGCTTCTGCCACTTTAATAGTAGGGGCAAGGTGAGTACCTGCGGTTATGACAGATGCGTATAATGCATCGACTCTTTTTCCTATCTCAGGTGTAGAGCCTGAGGTTACTTTTAATATTTTTTCTACGGTATGTTCCTTATCACCGGGATTAATACGTTCGGGAGAATATCCCACAAAAAAATCGGTATTGAATTCTAAGCCACTTATTTTTTCCAAAACGGGAACACATTCTTCTTCCGTAACTCCAGGATACACCGTTGATTCGTATATGACAATATCGCCTTTTTTAAGAACTTTGCCTACCGTTTCACTTGATTTGTACAAAGGTGTTAAAATAGGTCTATTGGTATGATCTACTGGTGTCGGGACTGTAATAACATAGTAATTGCAGGCCGAGATATCTTCCAAATTATCGGTGCAAAACAAGCCTGTTTTCATATCTGGAGTTTCCTTCAATACCGCTTGTAGAACGTTGTTCTCGACCTCAAGGGTGCTATCCTTACCAGATTGCAATTCTCCAATTCGGTCTGCATTTATGTCGTATCCGATGACTGGATACTTTGTTGCAAATAATCGAGCTAGTGGCAATCCTACATAGCCTAATCCTATAACCGCAATATTGTGTGTATTCATATTTAACTTATTTTTTACCGATTTGGAAATATTCAATTCCAAGATCATGCATCATTTGGTTATTATACTGATTTCGCCCATCAAAGATAATGGGTTTAATTAGTTGCTGTTTCAATTCCTCAAAATCTGGAGAACGGAATTCTTTCCATTCTGTCAATAGAATCATGGCATCAGCGCCTCGAAGCGTTTCATATTTTGAATTGCAATACGACACATTGGGAACATCCTTTAAATAAAAGTGTTGTGCCTCATCCATCGCTTTGGGATCATAGGCCTGAATGTGCGCACCTCTTTGTACTAAATCTTTAATGATATAAATGGCAGGTGCTTCCCGCATATCATCTGTTTGGGGTTTAAACGCCAAGCCCCATATGGCAAATGTTTTTCCAGTAAGGTCTTCCCCAAATCGATTCACTACTTTTTTGGCAATGACCATTTTTTGTTTGTCATTTACCTTTTCAACGGCAGTAATCAGATTGGCTATGTAGCCATGTTCCTCAGCAGTTTTTTTAAGTGCTTTTACATCCTTTGGGAAACAAGAGCCCCCATAACCACTTCCCGGATAGATAAAGCTATAACCTATTCGACTATCCGAGCCAATCCCAATACGCACCTTGTTCACATCTGCCCCAACCAGTTCGCAAATGTTGGCCACTTCGTTCATAAACGAGATTTTAGTGGCGAGCATTGCATTGGCTACATATTTGGTCATTTCGGCAGATCGCACATCCATTGTGATCAGTCGATCCATGCTACTTCTGAAAAAGGGACTGTAAAGGGTACGCATCGTTTGGGTAGATTCATCATTATCGGATCCAACAACAACGCGATCAGGTTTCATAAAATCGTTAATGGCATCGCCTTCCTTTAAAAATTCAGGATTGGAAACAACGTGAAAATCAATGGCCAATTTTCTTGTATCCAATTCATTTTGGATAGTTTGCTTCACTTTATCTGCAGTACCAACAGGAACGGTGGATTTATCAACGATTATCAAGGAATGCTTCATATTTTGACCTATCTCCTTGGCCACTTGTATAACGTGCTTCAAATCAGCTGAACCATCATCACCCATTGGTGTACCTACAGCAATAAAGGCGATATCACATTTTTCTAAATGCTTGGTTAGGTTGCTACTAAAATGCAAGGTTTTACTTTGAAGATTTCTATTAACCATGGCTTCTAGACCAGGTTCGTAGATAGGGATGATCCCTTTTTTTAGTCCTTCGATTTTCTTGGTATCAACGTCAATGCATGTTACTGTGTTGCCCATTTCAGCAAAACAGGTGCCGCTCACCAGGCCTACATAACCTGTACCTACAACAGTTAAATTCATTTTTAAACTATTTTAAATTTTTCCAATACCAGTTTACTGCTTCTTTCAAACCAGATTTGATATTAAATTGGGGATTATATCCTAATAATTTTTTTGCTTTATCAATTGAAGCCAATGAATGAGGTACATCACCTTGTCGATTAGGACCATATATCACAGTCACTTCCGCTATGTTCTTGTCGAAAGCACTCAGGTATTCTTTAAGTAGGCCAACAAGTTCATTCAAATCAGTACGCTCTCCATACGCCACATTGTAAACGGTATTTATAGCCTCTTTATCAATGGTTAGCATTGATTTTATGTTCATTTCCAATACATTGTCAATATAGGTAAAGTCCCTGGAAAAGCTCCCATCCCCATTGATCGTAGGTGACTCGTGGCGCATTAATTGCATTACGAACTTAGGTATTACAGCAGCGTATGCCCCATTGGGATCTTGTTTGCGACCAAACACGTTGAAGTAGCGAAGACCTATTGTTTCCAAACCATAGGTTTTACTAAAAATATCCGCATATAGTTCATTAACATATTTTGTAATGGCATAGGGAGAAAGTGGCTTACCGATGACTTCCTCCACTTTGGGCATGTTCTTGGAATCCCCATAGGTTGAAGAACTTGCAGCATATATAAAACGCTTAACTTTGGCATCCCGCGCCGCTACTAACATATTCAGAAAGCCTGAAATATTTACAGCATTGCTAGTGATGGGGTCGTTTATCGATCTTGGTACGGATCCCAAAGCTGCTTGATGCAATACATAATCGACACCGTTACATGCCCTATGACAATCCTCTAGGTTTCGAATATCGCCTTCGATTAATTCAAAATTTTCATTGGAAAGTAAAGGTGTAAGGTTTTCCCTTTTACCAGTTGCAAAATTGTCTAAGCACGTAACCTTGTTACCATTGGAAATAAGAACCTCACATAAATTTGAACCAATAAATCCGGCACCACCAGTGACCAAAACATGAAGGTTTGGATTTAGATTTAGGTGTTGAATATTCATCTTTGTTATTTCAATTTTTTACAGCACAAATATGAAAAAAGATATTATAAAAATGCTATTTGTTATGCAAAAAGAATAGATATCCGATTAATGACCAAATTGAGATTATTTACGGTTATTTTATGGAATAGCGCTAGTACTTTTTTTGCTTTGAAAGCAAATTATATACCTCTGAGCATTTTTTTAATAAACCATCATCACAGTCCAATCCACGATAACTGGAAGGCGTGTGTTTCTTGCTCGGAGTGAATCTTGTTGATATATTAAGTTGTTCCTCAAGAAAATTATAAATCGTGTTCGGCGTCTCTATCAAATCTTCAAAGCTAATAAAGTAATAGTCTTTTTCTTTGTGCTGAAGTACATAACTATAATAGTTAAACCAAATAGCCAACCAATAGTTTAAACTTTTTTTGGAAAACTGTTTTCTCTTATGCGTAAAATCTTCAGTCAATAAAAAAGGTTTATGATTTAATCCGAACTCATGATGACCTAGATAGTTAAAATAATCCAAAGAAAAAGGATCATCTGTTTGGTTTGTTGAAAAACTCTTATCTAGTTTCATTAAGGATGAAGCATGGGAGAGAGGATCTCTAAATAGTATAATTATTTTGTTGTCATCTAACTTTTGTAACGAGGATAGCCGCAAGATATTATTATTGTTTTTAGATATGTATTTATCCTTTCCCTTAGATAAACAAATTAGCTTTACATAAGTTAGATACTTGGTCAGAATCTTGTCGTCTACAACATGGGGTGCTAATCCGTCTTCCTTTATATAGGAATCCCTTAAAAAAGCTTTCCAAAAATATTCATCAAATTCCTCTGGTGAATTACCATCTATAATGATTCCATCTTTATGCGCTCTTTCATGGGATTCTATGTGCGATTTTCTCTTCCAGAGATTGGGACATAGAAGAAAGGGCATATTAGCGTATTGTAATGATGCATACTCTCCGGTACTAAAAATTTTATTCATTACAGCAGTTGTACCAGATCGTGCCAGACCCGTCACGAACACATGCTCCTTTACATTTAGTTGCTTGGCTTTTTGTCCAAACATGATTTCATCC
>CAZHJO010000044.1:0-11990 GCA_964532755.1 uncultured Maribacter sp.
TTAATTTCAGACCGGGCGTATGAAGGTTAAAGTAAGCAGAAAAGCACATTTTAATGCAGCACATAGATTGTTTCGCCCAGATTGGGATGATACCAAAAACAGCGCTGTTTTTGGCAAATGCAACAATCCAAATTTTCATGGGCATAATTATGATTTAGTGGTGAGTGTATTTGGTGAAATTGATCAGGAAACGGGCTTTGTTATAGATATGAAGGTGTTGAAAGAACTTATAAAGAATAATATTGAAGATGCACTCGATCACAAAAACCTTAACCTTGAGGTTCCTGAATTCAAAAACCTGAATCCAACTGCAGAGAATATTGCAGTTGTGATTTGGAACAAACTTCGACCTCATATAGACTCCTCAAAAGACTTGGAAGTGGTTCTTTACGAAACCCCTAGAAATTTTGTAACCTATACTGGTGCGCAATAAAGACAAGGATTTTTCTTAGAATTTATAATGCACAATCCAGCAGCAATATGAAGTTATATCCTTTAAAATTTCAACCTATATTAAAAGAACGCCTATGGGGAGGCACCAAACTCAAGGATGTTCTGGGAAAACCCATTGAAAGTGATATCACCGGCGAAAGTTGGGAGCTTTCAGCGGTTGAAGGGGATATCTCTATAATTTCCAATGGAACACTTTCAGGAACATCACTTCAAGAATTGATCAACCGAAGACCTGAAGAATTACTTGGTAAGAGTGTTTTTAAAAGATTTGGGAAAGCGTTTCCAATTCTAATAAAGTTCATAGATGCCAAACAAGACTTGTCAATTCAATTGCACCCCAATGATGCATTGGCTAAAGAAAGGCACAATTCATTTGGTAAGACTGAAATGTGGTACGTTCTGGATGCCGATAAAGGGGCTGACCTAATTGTGGGTTTTAATAAGGATGTGACTAAAGAAGAGTACTCAAACTGTTTGAATAATGATACGCTATTGGACGTATTGAATTATGAATCGGTCGAGGAGGGCGATACTTTCTTTATTAATACAGGAAAGATACATGCAATAGGTGCAGGCGTACTCTTAGCGGAGATTCAGCAAACCTCTGACGTAACCTATAGAGTTTTCGATTTTAATAGACGGGACAAAAACGGAAATTTGAGAGAACTACATACTGAACTGGCTTTGGATGCTATGGACTATGATAAAAAGGATGATTTTAAAGTAGAATATGATGGGCAAATCAATACCGTTAATGCCATGGTAGATTGTCCTTATTTTAAAACCAATTTCATTCACCTCACAAAGAACATTGATCTAGATGTTTCGGAAAGGGATTCTTTTACCATTTATATGTGTGTGGGTGGTACTGCCGAAATAAGAACTGAAAATGGTTTTACATTAATTCAAAAAGGGGAAACTACTTTAGTGCCTGCAAATTCCAAAAGAATCGATATCATTACTTCGGAAGCTAAGCTCTTGGAAGTAACTGTTTAAAACCAAAATTTTTAGGGTTCCTTGAATGCCAGGACGCTAAAAAGGTTACTTTTGCAAAAAATATTTCAACAATGGCAAGTATAAGAGATTTAAAGAAAGATATAAATTTTGTTTTAGGTGATATTATTGAAGCTGTTTACATTGTAGAGGCTGCCAATAATAAACAAGATTCAAAAGAAGGTGCAAAAATTATTGATTCAGCAATTGAGACCTTTGATAACTTAATCGGTAAAGTGAACGATAAGAAGGTCGATAATAGAAAAAGTCATTTGAACAAAGTTCGTCAAGAATTGGAAAAGAAGGCCACTTCCTTAGTTGAACAATTGAATAAGCTCGGGTAAACCGTAAGGATTTAGATCATAAAAACATCCCGCTTCGGCGGGATGTTTTTTTAATCGGTTTTTTTAATCGCTAGAAAATTCCTAAGGGCCTTTCCGTATTTTGAGTCGGCGACCTCAGGTGCCAATGAGTTATTTATTGAATCAAGATATTTGATATTGGCATCCGATATTTCGGTCAATGCAATATAAGGTGCTATATATGAGTCCTTGTTATGAAGTGCAAAGTTAATCGCATAAACATATCCCCTTTGAATATTCTTTTCGGTTAGCTTTTGGATAGAATCCAGTTGAATGGAATCCAATGTTACTTCACTGTTAGTCTCACCTTGAATTAATTCTATACTGCGTTTATTGAATCTTGTCATGGTCTTTCTGTATTCCTCCAATTTCTTCTGGGTTGCAGAACCTTCGATCTTGGCATTAGAATCAAATGTATTCCAATGGGTATTAATGATGATGTTCCCCGGTTCCCCAAAAAAAGTAATCCTATCATTTATTTCATTATTGTCTTTTTTGTTTAAATACAAATAAAATATTTCTGGGCTTTCCAATTCCGTTTTAAATGAAAAATTGCCATCCCCATTCACTTCCAAGGAATCAATGGTCACTAAAGTTGAATCAGGTACATTTTGCAAGTACAAAGTCCCTTTCTTAAGTCCTTTAACCTTACCAGAAACGAACATGGTATTTGTGGTGTCCTCAGCACATGAGAATAAAAGAAATGCTATAAAACTAAAAAAGATAATATGCTTCATCTATATAATTTTCACCGACCATTCTACTTTGTAAAACCTCTGGAAAGCATTGGTCATTGTTAATTAATTGTCCTTTAAGGGTTTTCCAAGAATAATATTGTGGCGCAAATATCTATAAACTTTAGTTAATTCTAAACATTTGCTGCAACTTCCATAAGAAGTCCACAAATATAAGCCCCAGCAGTACCGACGACGTAGCCCAAAACGGCCAAAAGAATACCTACTGAAGTCAGGGAAGGATGGAACTCTGCAGCAACAATAGGAGCAGAGGCGGCACCACCGACATTTGCTTGGCTACCTACGGCCAAAAAGAAGAAGGGCGCCTTTATGATTTTGGCCACTAAAATGAGCAATCCTGCATGAATCGATATCCATATGATACCTACAATTATCAAGCCCGGGTTTTCCAGGAACCTGCTTAAATCCATTTTCATACCTATAGTCGCCACCAGTATATAAATGAACAATCCACCAATCTTACTCGCACCAGCACCTTCATAGTTTTTTGCCTTGGTAAATGAAAGCAATATGCCTGCGGTAGTTGAGAAAACGACCATCCATAAAAATTTGGAACCTAAGGATGAGAGTGCTTTTTCTTTATTTCTTATGACCTCAAAATTATTTTCCAAAAATCCGGCAAAATGATCTGCCAAATAATGTGACATACCAACAGCGAAAAATGCAAGGCAAAGCATGATGATATAGTCATGCAAGGTTGTAATTCTGGTAATTTTCTCCGTATGGGCAGTTACTTTGGCTTTTAGGGTCTCTATAGAGGAATTATCGGCCTTTAACCACTTGTCAATGCGATTGGATTTTCCGATACCTAGCAAAATAATTGCCATCCAAATATTGGCAACTACGATGTCGATCAATACCATATCCCCAAATTTCTTTGGATTAAATTGAAACACCTCCAGCATGGCAGCTTGGTTGGCTCCACCACCGATCCAACTTCCTGCTATAGTCGTTAATCCCCGCCATACAGCATCAAAACCAGCTCCACCAACGGTTTCAGGAGAGAATATTGATACTATAAGAATTGCAATGGGGCCTCCAATGATGATGCCAACGGTTCCTGTTAAGAACATGATAAGGGCTTTTGAACCAAGATTCATGATTGCCTTAAGATCAATACTTAAGGTCATTAAGACCAATGCTGCAGGTAAAAGGTATCTACTGGCTATATAATATAGATTTGAGCTTTCCTCAGAAATAAGACCAACGCTTGTTAAGACGGCAGGGAGCATATAGCACATTAACAAGGTTGGGAAAATGGTATAGAATTTCTTCCAGAATCCTTTTTTAATTGACGAGGTATAAAAGACAAAACCTAGACAGAGGCATAAAAGGCCAAAAATAATTGTATCCTCGGTAAGGGGAAGATTATCCATAATGTATTGTTTAGTCGGTAGATTTCAAATATAAAGAAATAAAAAAGGTTGGTTTCCCGGTTAATTCCGCTCAAATGTTCAACCAGTAAGTGAATTTAAGATTTATAGATCTTGATCGAGGAGCGAATGAGTTGACAAAATAATTATCGTTATATACCAAATACAAATCAGAAAGTGGTGCAAAACGCCATTGCAGTCTAGAATTAAACCCAAGATTGTCCCTTTGGTTGCTGTATTGAATCAAAGTAGACCAAAAGACAGATTTGCTAAAGGTTAAATCAATTTTAGGGCTTACGAGCCATATATCTGCACTAGGGTATGGGTCAGGTAGATTGATTTTGTCATAATTTAGAATTAAAGAGAGAAAGACCTTGGGCTGAAAACGCATACTTAACCTACTCTCTAATGAAAATCGTTTTCCATTAAAAAATCTACCAACTGATGATTCTACTTCAAATGCAAAGACTTTCCGCATATCGGATTCATAGCCTATTTCCACACTATTGTAGTGATAGCCTTGGTCTCCTGGTAATGGCAAGGCACCATCTGTATCCGTAGGATCAAAGCTATCAAACAAAAAGGTATAACTATTGGTCATGCCTACACTTAATTCCGATTGATCTTTGAAGTTTGCCTCCCAGTTGGTTCTGAAATCATAGTCGGTATTTTTGAAATCCAAACTAGGATCCCACAATACAATAGGGAAGAACTGAAACCCATGACTTTGAATAATTCCTTGTTTAGGCCAAAATACACGTTCGGCACTGAGAATACCCTTAAAAATACCAGTTCTTCTAACGAAACCCAGATCTGACGAAAAATCTTCATCTATGGTAATTCCTTTGGCGTAGAAATTATATCTCCTTGATTGGTATCGGAGTATTCCACCTGCAGAAAGATTCCCGACATTATCATCGGGCTGAAATGATTTATGGGCATATACTTTACCGGTCCAGGTATTGTTTGGGGAGGCAAGATTATAATCGAGTCCAACTACTCGATTATATTCATCTTCCCTATCAATAAAATCATAATCTTCAAAGGACTGTTTGTTAATGAGGAACATACTGATATTGGATCTTGAAAAAACACGTTGTTGAAGGGCCAACATGGTATTGTTGTTTGAAGGAATATCATTTTCTTCATCCGCATCGGTCTGAATGTTCAAAAGACCCACCCGAAGGTCTTTGGTCATTTTTCCACTCAATCGTATACCACCGATTATTTTGTTTTCTATGGCATTGTCTGCGGTATCCTTTGCTATTCCTATTCGTCTTGAAAAGAACGGATTTGCATCACGTTGATCGCCGAAACTTGAAAAGAGATCACTATTATCAATGAAAAATTGCCGTTTCTCCGGTAATGAAACTTCAAAACGAGTAAGATTGGTTACCTGATCATCAACCTCTACCTGTGAAAAGTCAGGATTCAGGGTAATATCCAAATTCAAATTATTACCAATTGCAACTTTGGCATCACCGCCAACTTTCAAATCATTGAGCCGCTCGCCAGTTTCAAAATCCTTTTGGGAAATAGTATTGATATAGGGTATAATTGCCAGAGGGGTTCTAGACTTGCCAAGCGGTTTTTCAAAAACCATATCACCCATAAATGCCGTGTTAAAGATAATTTGGTTTTGCGGTATTCTTGACCAAGAACTTCTTTCATTAGACTGGGTGTCAATGCGATAACTGTTGAAGCGCCATTTCGTTGCACCTTCCTTGAATTTTATTGAGGTTAAGGGAATGATCAACTCGGACGTATAATAATCATCATAAATTTTTGAATCGCCTTGCCATTTGGTATCCCAAGATAGATTATAATCCCTTCTGTCATTGCCTCCGCCAGAGATGAGCCCTTCCCTTCGAACCCCATATGGGTTGATGCCAAATAAAAATGCATTGGTACCATCATTATAGGTATCGAATAACAAAGTAAAACTATCATTGCCCCCCCCTCGATAATCACGTTTTAACGATGTTAAGGCATAATTTTTACCGGCCGCATTTACTTTGATGCCTATATAGAGGTTCCTATCATCAATGAGCATTTTGACTTCCGATTGCTGTTGTGCCAGTATGGAATCTGACGGAAAATATTGCCAATAATTGTTAGCGCTTTCAGCGATTTCCCAAATAGCCTCGTCAAGAACGCCATCAGGGATTATTTTTGGGTTAGATATGTATTTTACCGTAAAACTTTTATGTTGGTCTTGAGCGAATGCATTCAGGGTTGTAAGTAGAAGTACTAGTACTAGTACGCTTAGTAACTTAGTCATTAATGGTTGAATTAGCCAACCTCAAATTTAAGACTTTAATGCGTTAAAAAAACCCTAAAGTTTTACATCCCCTGACGCAGAAAGCATATTGTATTAAATATTTAACCAATAGGTGAATTTTAGATTTATAGAGCGATACCGGGGAGAAAACTGGTTTACAAAGTAGTTGTCGTTGTAAACGATGTACAAATCCGATAGTGGAGCAAAACGCCATTGCAAACGTGAATTGAATCCCAAATTATCTCTTTGATTGCTGTATTGTACAAGGGTGGACCAGAAAAGCGATTTGCTAAAGGTAATTTCAGCTTTAGGGCTTATCAACCAAAGATCCGCACTTGGATAAGGGTCGGGTAATGAAATATTATCATAGTTAAATGCTAATGATAATTGTGCCTTTGGTTGTAATCGTAGGAAAAGCGTGCCGCCAAGTGAGAATATATTACCGTTGAAAAAACGACCAATCTTTGATCGTCCCATAAAGGAAAGTTTTTTGGCCGAGTTGGACATATATTCAAGGTTAATACTATTATAGTGGTAACCCTGATTGTTGGGTAGCGGAAGGCCATCGTCCGTATTTGTGGGATCGAACTCATCTGTGCTTGTGAGAAACGTGTAACTATTGGTAAAACCTAAGCCAATTTCTGACTGGTCTTGAAATCCAATGCTGCTACTGAACATGATGTCATGATCCGTTTTTTGGTAATCCAGATTTGGTCGCCAGGTTACGATTGGAAAAATTTCCAAACTATAAGAATTTATAGACTTGCTCTTAGGCCAAAAAACACGTTCAAAAGAAGTTGCTGATTTTAAGATGTCGGTTCGTCGTATGAAACCAAGATCTGACGTAAATTCCTCATCAATATAGGCAAGGTCGCTAAATATGTTAAAAAATCTGGATCTGCGGGATAAGAATGCTCCCGCGGAATAATTTCCTTCCTTATCATTGGGTTGAAACGACTTATGTGTGTAGAATTTCCCGGTCCACCGATTGTTTTTCGTGGCGAGATTGTAATCAATGCCCAGTACGCGATTGTATTCGTCTTCACGTTCGAGAAAATCATAATCTTTAAAGGATTCCCTATTGATAAAGAACATGCTAACATTGGAACGCGCGAATATTTTTTTTTGAATGGCCAACATGGTGTTGTTGTTGGATGCGATTTGATTTTCAAGGTCTTCATCGGTCTGTATGCTCAGTACTCCTAAACGCCAATTTTCATTTAATTTTCCACTAAGCCGAATACCCCCTAAAATTCTATTTTCAATGGTATTTCCCGCAGTGTCCTGGGCAATTCCGATACGCCTCGAAAAAAACGGATTGGCATCCCTGCTACCACCGAAACTTCCGAAAAGATCACTATTGTCAATGAAAAACTGTCGTTTTTCTGGTAGTGATACCTCAAAACGGGTTAGATTGGTAATGATTGCGTCAACTTCTACATTAGAAAAATCCGGGTTTATCGTAACATCCAAGTTCATTCCATTGCCAATGGATATCTTGGCATCCCCACCGACTTTTAGGTTGGTATGGCCTTTATCAGATTCATAATCCTTATCTGTGATGGTATTGATATAAGGAATTATAGCTAAAGGTGTTTTTGATTTAGTCAAAGGTCTTTCAAAATACATGTCGCCCATAAAGGCTAAACTCACTAGAAATTGCCCCTGGGGAACACGATGCCAAGTGCTACGTTCATTCGTCTGCATATCAAAACGATAGCTTTGAAAACGCCATTTTGTCTCACCGTCCTTGAATTTAAAGGAGGTTAACGGTATGGCCATCTCGGAAGTATAAAAATCTCCCTGAATCTTGGATTCACCCTTCCATTTAACGTCCCAAGAAGTGTTAAAACCCCTTAAATCCGATCCACCGCCTGAAATCAATACTTCGCGACGAACGCCGTATGGATTAATACCGAATAAAAATGCGTTAGTGCCGTCATTGAAGGTGTCGAAAACCAAACTCATACTATCCCCATTGCTGGCTCTAAAGTCCCTTTTTAGCGATGGGGTGATCCAATTGCTACCAACAGACTTTACCTTAAGACCTATATACAGATGGGTATTACTGACCACCATTTTTATCTCGGTCTGTTGCTCGGCAAGAACGGAATCCGTTGGAAAATACTGCTGAAAATCTTTTGGGCCTTCAGCAGTTTCCCAGAATGACTCATCAAGAAGCCCATCGATTACAGGAAGCTCTGTAATGTATTTTACAGTAAATGATTTGGGTGTGGTTTGACTGAGAATCGGCGATGAGCAAAGGAGAAGTAAAAGTGCGCAAAAAGCTTTGGTCATTGGTTTTTTATTAGTCGGTCGCCAAATTTAAGTCTTTAATGCGTTAAATAAATCCTAAATGTTTTGGTCTTTGCCTGGTTTCTTTTTTGGTTCACGTTTAGCGTCTTTTAGACTTTTCATTAGCATCCATTCTATTTGACCATTAGTGCTTCGAAACTCATCGGAGGCCCATTTTTCAATGGCTTTTAGCATTTCTTCGTTCATACGTAATGCAAATGCTTTCTTTTTGCTCATAATCCTGATTTAAAATACCGCTGGATAACTTGTTTGGCTTCTTCCTCTTTTTGCGTACCAAGTAATATCTTCTTACCTGATTTTAACTCAACTTGTATTCCAATTTTGCCTTTGACATTAAAAGCCTTTCCTTTTCCCAATGAGGTTCGAAATCCCCATCCACCATATTCCAATATCGGGTTATAGGTCCTAACATAACAATGTTGAATTTCTGTCCAACCTATTTTTTTGGCAGAAAAATGAAATGGTAAAAATTGATATTGTATTCCACTCTCATCAATTTCTGTTCGCAATTTTAATAAATAAAACAAGACAAGAATTGGAAGAATGGATACAATTACTATCAATTGCCCAAAGGAATCATGGGGGCCGACATTACCTACTGACTCATTAGTGAAAAACCAGCGATAAGAAGAATATCCTACGAAAAGTAAAAGCAATATGAATAGTAGTTTGATCCACCATTGGTCAAAGCGTTGTACTTCGTTAAAAACCCTCATTTTTAATGATTTAATGTTCCGGCATTGACTATCGGGGAAGCATCTTTATCGGAACATAGCACAACCATTAAATTGCTGACCATTGCTGCCTTTCGTTCTTCATCTAAATCTACCAACTCTTTTTTTCCTAATTCTGCCAAGGCCATTTCGACCATGCTTACTGCTCCTTCAACTATTTTATGTCTAGCAGCAACTATAGCAGTTGCCTGTTGTCTTTTAAGCATTGCGTTAGCTATTTCCTGTGCATATGCCAAATATCCTATTCGTGCCTCTAAGACCTCAATGCCAGCCATAGAGAGACGCTCCTGAACTTCTTTTTCAAGAGCCTCGCTTACCTCATTGACACTTGATCTTAAGGTAATATCCTCATCATGTCCGTCGTCGGCGAAATTGTCATAAGGGTACATACTAGCTAGTTTTCTAACAGCAGCATCAGTTTGTACACGGACAAAGTTTTTATAATCATCTACATCAAAAGCGGCCTTATAGGTATCGGTTACGCGCCAGACCAAAATAGTGCTTATCATGACAGGGTTGCCCAGTTTATCATTTACTTTAAGACGTTCGCTGTCAAAATTACTTGCCCGTAATGAAATTTTCTTTTTGGTGTAAAGGGGGTTAACCCAAAAAAGCCCATTCTTTTTAATGGTCCCAACATATTTGCCGAATAAAAGTAAGACCCTTGAACTATTAGGATTTACCAAAACAAAACCTGGAACCATCAGTATGGCAATAAAAACAATTACGGCTGCCAAAAAGTTTGGCATCCGTATGAGAAATACCAAGCCGCCAAAGAACAAAATCAAAAAGAACATAAGCATTACATATCCGTTGATTGGTGTCGTATTTTTTTCCTGAGTCATGATTTTTGTTTTTATGATATTAAAATGATATCATTAAGATATTAATTTAATTCAATATTACAAAATTTTAGTCATAATTTTTGCTCTATTCACTTTTTTGTCCTAAACCTTTTGGTTTTCTTTTTATTCGGATTTTTGAAAAGACGTTTGAAGAATCCATCACGTTTTATAGGTTCGCAGTCCAACCGTTTTAAAACCGAGGTCCCAGGTTTGGGAAAATGTGCCTTGGTAATGTGGTTTAAGGATGCGTCCCTGTTCATCTTCTGCATAAAAAGGGCAAAAAGTGGCAGTGCAGCATGGGCTCCTTGTCCTAAGCTTGTACTTCTAAATCCGATTTCATGATGGTCGTGGCCCACCCATGTAATATGCACTAGTTTTGGGGTTAAGGCTACGAACCATGCATCCTTGTTGTTCTGCGTCGTACCTGTTTTGCCGGCAATATCGTTTTTCAATTTGTAGGTAGAACGAATTCGAGAGGCCGTACCTTGATTAATGGTAGATTTCATCATTTCGAGCATAATTTCACCTGTTTCTTTGGAAAACGCAGCGTTTTTGCCTCTTTTCGGCTCAAATGTGGCCAAAACTGAATCCTTTTGATTCGCAATTGCTTTTATCAAATAGGGGTGTACTGCTTTTCCACCATTTACATATCCGGCATAGGCACCTGCCAGTTCGTTAACATAAATTTCTCCCGTACCCAAAGCTAAAGATGGTTGTTCGGGTAATTCTGAGAAAATGCCCATATTTTTAGCTTGTGCCAATACGTTATGGATGCCGGTTTTTTCAAGGACCTTTACCGCAACCGTATTCACCGAATTGCTCAATGCCATCTCCATGGAATAATTTAGAAACTTTTCATCTTTATTACCAGAATTACTTGGTGACCATCCTTTCAAATTTGCATATTCCACTTCTTGCGCCGAAAAATAGGAACAGGGTGAAATACCCTCTTCCAGTGCAGCAGTATAGACTATGGGCTTGAAAGTTGAGCCTACTTGTCTTTTGCTTTGGCTGACATGGTCATATTTAAATATTCTATAATCAATTCCCCCGATCCATGTGAGTACAGCACCGGTTTTAGGGTCTATGGACAAAGAACCGGTATTCAAGAATTTTAAATAATGCTTTACGCTGTCTATGGGGCTAATCTCAATTTTTTTAGTTCCGTTCCAATCTGACAATTGCATCTTGCGCTTTACATTCAAAGAATCCCAGGCCTCTTTATGATTTAATCCACTCCCAATCAACTTTTTATAATGAGGTGTGCTACGTACTGCTTTTTCAATAATATTTTTGTTGACCTTCCATGGTGCCGTGGTACCAAAACTTTTTTCAAAACTCTCTTGCAGTGATTTCATATGCATTTCCATGGCGGATTCTGCCATCACTTGCATCTTATGGCTTAAAGTGGTATAGATTTTAAGTCCGGAGGTATATATGTTATATCCATTGCCATTTTCTTTTTGAGACGTATTCCATTTTACCAATATTTTACGCACCTCTTCCCGAAAATAGGGCGCTATTCCAGCGATATGATCAAATTCCTTATAATTCAGTCTTATAGGAATTGCCATTAAACTATCTTTTTCCTCAGTTTTTAGAAATTCATTAGTGCACATGGACTGTAATACAAGATTACGGCGATTTAAACTTTTCTTGGGAAATACCTTTGGATTATAGCCGTAAGTCGCCTTAAGCATGCCTATCAGAACGGCGGCTTCTTCTATGGTGAGCAGTTTTGCTTTCTTATTGAAGAACTTCAAGGATGCACTTTCGACACCAAAAGTATTGCCACCAAAGGATACTGTATTCAAATAATGGGTAAGTAGCTCTTCTTTGGTGTAGATATCCTCTAATCGGGAAGCGATAATCATTTCC
>CAZHJO010000045.1:0-11713 GCA_964532755.1 uncultured Maribacter sp.
TGTATCACGGGAACTACCCGCAATATTTGGAGATGGGAAGGATCGAGTGGTTAAGAGCACTGGGAATCTCCTATAAGGAAATGGAAGATAATGGAATTATCCTTCCCGTTATTTCCTTAAACATAAAGTATAAGAAATCAGCATTTTATGATGATCTTTTGACCGTGCGAACGTTCTTGCGAAAAGAGCCACAGGTGAGGATCGAATTTGACTATGAGATATACAATGAAGAGGGCGAATTGTTGGCCGAAGCGAACACCGTTCTTGCCTTTATGGATGCTAAAAAAAACAAGCCAAAAAAATGCCCGGAATATATTCTTGAAAGACTAAAGAATTAATCACTTAATGATTTTGCCGAAATATCCTTAAGTGTATTGAAATGTACCATAATCTTCTGAGCCTTGCTTTTGGCAGTGCTCACGGTTATTACACAATCCATTTCCAATTGTTGCGATTCAATTTCCAACTGATTTTGTTTGATGATCCGCATTACTTTGTTCATAGCAGCATAACCAAATTTCAATTCAATATAGGTTTTTTTGGTTTTTTCTACTATTTCGGATTCTTCCAAGGCCATTTGGGCCGCGGTGCGATAGGCTGTGATCAAGCCACCGACACCTAATTTTGTTCCACCAAATATTCGCACTATGGCAACTAGGATATTGGTAAGTTTATAAGACTGAATTTGGCCATATATTGGCTTACCAGCCGAATTATTGGGCTCCCCATCATCGTTTGCTCTGTAGCTAAGAGTAGAAATCCCTAATTGCCAGGCATAACAAACGTGATTTGCCGTATGATGTTTTTTTCGCAGACCTTCTATTATGGGTTTTACTTCGTCTTCGGAAATTATAGGGAAGGCATAAGCGATAAATTTGCTTTTTTTCTCCTTAAAAAGAATCCCGTTCGATGCACGGGCCAATGTCCTATAGGTATCTTGGGTTTCCATTAGAATATCGCCACTAAGATTATACTAATAATAGCCAGTGCGATACCGCTCCAATTCTTAGCACTAATCTGCTCCCTGAACAGAAGAATGCCCAAAAGAGTAGATAACATAACTATCGCTACATTGTTTATGGTGAATACTGATGCACTGTTCAAGGATGGATTTTGCAAGGCACGTAACAAATAGTAAATAGAGAAATAATTCGGAATACCTAGGGCTATTCCTCCTAAGATGTTCCTTAAGTTAATCCTCAAAGGCGTATTGAATGTCCTAATACCTATAAATACAATACCCACAAAGGCTGCCGCGGCAAACACGGTGGCGGAAAAAAGAGGAAATTCATGCTCGCTGATATGAACTTCCTGTACATATTTTATACTCGTATCAATAATGCCAGAACCTAGGAATACCAAAATGGGTAATATAAGGGCCGACCTTTTAATTGATATCTGTTTTTCTTTGATTGATGCAAAATATACAGCGGCCAAGGCCAATAGAATTCCAATTATTTTAATTATCCCCAATTCTTCATTATATACCAGAACCCCAAAAATTACCGGGATTACCAATGACATTTTTGTGGCTACCGATGCAACTGACACCCCAACTTTCTGTGAGGTTCTGGCCATTAGATTGAAGACAACAATAAATAGGAAGCCTAAAAGCAAAGTACCTAAAAACCAAGGTTGGTGAATTATTTCCACAGGAGGCATTGCCCCGGAGTAAAAGAACAGCCCTACGATGCTTGCAACTACATAATTTGTGGTAATCGCATAAACGGTATCGATTTTGTAAACTTCATATAATTTGAATATCACAAATATTAAACTTGAAAAACAGATGCTAAGCCCAAGATCTAGCATTTATAATTTAGATTTTAATTCCATAATATTTTCCTGCCCTACATTTAGATTCCAGGTTTTAATGCCCAACTTACTAGCAGTAACTGTATTTTCGTAACTATCATCAATAAAAAGGGTTTCAGCGGGTATTAACCCGTTTTCTTCAAGAACAAATTCAAAAATATCGGCATTTGGTTTTCTTAAATGGATTTCATGTGACAGATAAAATTGCTCAAAGCTGCTTTTAAAGCGCTTGTATTTTAATTTCCCCATAATTTTTTTCACATGCTGAATGTGTAGGGCATTGGTATTACTAAGCAAAAACAAGCGATACTCTTTTTCTTTCGCTAAATTTTCAATAAACTCCAATCTGTCATCAGGAAAATCCAGGAGCATACCATTCCATATTTCGATAATATCCATTGAAGTTGCTTTAGGATAGTATGATTGAAGCCCATCGATAAAAGTTTTAGGGGTAATATTGCCCACTTCAAATGCATTACTAAGTGCTATCAATTCTGGGGTTATGGTTGGTTCACCATATTTTCGCATTTCACGAAAAACAATTTCCTTGTCCAGATTGATAAAGATGTCACCAAAGTCAAAAATGATATTCTTAGTCATTGCCATAAATATTTAAAACATCGTTTTCAACTTGAACTGAATGCGTCAATTTTCCTGAAAATTCAGGTGATTTCAACCCAGCTCCAAAGCTGCTATGACCTGTTATAACCCGGGCTTCATCCCATAAATTGAAATCGAAAAAGGATTGAAGGGTTTTAGAACCACCTTCAATCAAAACACTTGTGATAGTATACTTGTATAGTACCTCGCATATTTGTTGTGGTACGTTTTTCGAGAAGTCTATCACCTCATATTCAATAGCTGAAAGCCAAAGTGATTTATCGTTAACCTCTGTAAAAATGATGGTTCTCACTTTACGGTCAAGAATATGATAACTTCCTTTAATTCCCAAATCCTTGTCAATTACGATCCTTATGGGCGATTTTCCTGACCACTGTCTAACATTCAATATGGGATTATCATGCAATACCGTTTTGGTACCTACCAAAATTGCTTGTTCTTGGCTACGCCATTTATGCACTAATTGCCTTGAATAGTTATTTGAAATCCAAAAGGGTCTGCCATTAATACTTCTTTTATTCTGATATGGAGCAATAAAACCATCATTGGTTTGAGCCCATTTCAAGATAATATAAGGTCTTTGTTTTTGATGAAAAGTGAGGAATCTTCTATGATGTTCCGTGCACTCTTTCCCTAGAACACCAATAACGACCTTACAACCTGCATTTTTCAATTGTTTTACACCTTTACCAGCAACCTTATCATGTGGATCCAAAATACCAATGACCACTCTTGGTATTTTGTTTTTCACGATCAAATCGGCACAAGGAGGAGTTTTGCCGTGGTGTGAACAGGGTTCGAGGGTAACATAAAGTACCGATGCTGATAGTAAACCCTTATCCTTGACTGAATTTATGGCGTTGACCTCGGCATGTGGACCTCCATAGGAGCTGGTATATCCTTCACCAATTATACAATTGTCATGTACAATCACGGAACCTACCCCTGGATTGGGTGCGGTAGATCCAAGCCCGTTTTTGGCCAGTTGTAAGGCCCGTTCCATATAGATATTGTCCAAGGACATTTATTTGAGAATTATTTCTTCGCTATGATCAATGGGATAATCAAAAGAAAATCCCGCAAGTTCATATGTCAAATTCCCTTTGAAATTCACTACGACCTTGTTGTTCAGAACTTGTTTCAAAATGGCTCCCAATAGGCCGTTATCGTTTTCTTGAAAAAGTTTTGAAGTAGGGAATTTGACTAAAAGTGGAACAGTGAATTCTTCCCTTGGAGGAACATTGAATGCCTCGGAAGAAACTGTTGCAATATATGCATCATCAATAAATACTTGAATTTCATCGGTGAGCAATGTTCCGCCTAAGTCATTTCCATTTATAAAAATGGCATCCGCTTTGAGATTTATAGTATCTAAATCTGCTTTAGCAAGACCAATATCGTCTACTCCGATGAACTCAGGTTTTTTGTTGAAATTACATCCATAGAAAAACACACATAACATCAAGACGGAAAATGCTGGTTTCATTTATTATAAAAGTTTATTTCATGTATCTTCACTCCGCTAAAATAGGACTTTAAAACATATCGGTTTAATAAAATAGGCAAACTGTGATCATACGAACTGGACTAGTCAATATTCAGTTCCGATGTATAGGTCAAAACAACTATGAATATGCTCTTGAGGGAAATCAAAAATATTTACCATAGCGAGCTTGATGCGCTTTATTCAAAAGAGGAAGTAGATAGCTTTTTTTACCTTGTGATTGAGCATTATTTAGATTTGGAGCGCTTTGTTTTGGCCTTGAGTCCCGAGTTGGTAATCACGAAGACCGAAGAGCAACCACTGTTTGAGGCTTTGAGTCAATTACGATTAGAAAGGCCGATACAATATGTTCTGGGTAGTACCCAATTTATGGAGTTGGACCTAAAGGTAAACGAAAATGTCCTTATTCCCAGACCTGAAACTGAGGGATTGGTGCGATGGATACTTGATGATATTGAGGTATTGGGGATTAAGGAGGCGAATATATTAGACATTGGCACAGGAAGTGGATGCATCGCCATAGCACTGGCAAAATATGTGAAAAACGCCAAAGTAAAAGCCCTAGACATTTCAGATAAGGCGTTAGAGGTCGCTCAGCAGAATGCTGAGTTAAATGAAGTGAAGGTCGAGTTTGTTAAAGCTAATGTCTTAAAGAATCTTAGTCTTGAAGAAAAATACGATGTAATTGTTTCCAACCCACCTTATGTCAGGTGGTTAGAGAGAGCCCAAATGAGGGCAAACGTAATTGCAAATGAACCTGATATTGCCTTGTTCGTTAAGGATAACGAACCTTTGGTTTTTTATCAAATAATCACTGAATTTGCCAAATCGAACTTAAAAAAGGGGGGCTGGTTGTATTTTGAAATAAACCAATACCTGGGTGAGGAAACAAGAGCTTTATTGGAGCTTGATTTTTCTGAAATAGAACTTCAAAAAGATATGTTTGGCAAAGAACGAATGCTAAAGGGTAAACTAAAGGATTGAACAGGTTTAACTATGAAAAGTATTGTTGTGTTTTGTGGTAGTAGCGAAGGGAATGACCCTGAAATACTAAGGAATGCATATCATTTGGGAAAGACATTGGCCCAAAGTGAAACGACCTTGGTTTACGGAGCTGCAAAAATCGGTGTCATGGGGAAAGTAGCCCAAGGTGCTTTGGAAAATGATGGAAAGGTAATAGGAATTATCCCAGATTTTTTAAAGTTTAAGGAAGTTTTTCACACTGGATTAACTGAATTGATCGTGACTGAGAACATGCATGAGCGAAAATTGCTAATGCATGAACTTTCTGATGGTATAATTACATTACCAGGTGGTTATGGTACGTTGGAAGAGTTGTTCGAAATGATCACATGGGCACAATTAGGACTTCATCAGAAGCCTATTGGTATTCTGAACACCAATGGTTTCTATGATGATTTGTTGAGGATGCTACGCAAAATGGTTGCCCAAGGATTCCTTAAAATTGAAAACTATGGCATGTTGTTGGTCGATGAAAGCGTTGAAGGGCTTTTAAAAAAGATGGAAGAATATGAGCCGATAGCACTGCCAAAGTGGATTGAAAAAGACCAAGTGTAAATGAATATAAAAGAAAAAATAGAAGCACTGCGCCAAGAATTACGGGAGCACAACCACAATTACTATGTTTTGGATAATCCCATCATATCAGATTATGAATTTGATATGAAATTAAAGTCGCTTCAAGATCTTGAGGCGAAATACCCGGAGTACTATGATGCAACCTCGCCAACCTTACGTGTTGGTGGCGATATCACAAAGAATTTTAATACAATAGTTCATGAACATCGTATGTACTCTTTGGATAATTCGTATTCAAAAGAAGATTTGGAGGATTGGGAAAAGCGTATACAACGAATACTTGGAGATGCAGAGATAGCATTTACATGCGAACTAAAATATGATGGGGCCTCCATAAGTCTTACCTACGTAGATGGTCAATTGGCAAGGGCCATTACTAGAGGAGATGGATTTCAAGGTGATGAAGTAACTACCAATATTAAAACCATACGCTCTGTGCCTCTTCAACTTAAAGGTGATTATCCGCCAAAATTTGATATTCGGGGTGAGATTATCTTACCATTAAACGGCTTCGCAAAAATGAATGAGGAACGTATTGCGGCAGGGGAAGATCCCTATATGAATCCCAGGAATACGGCTTCAGGCAGTTTAAAGCTACAGGACAGCGCCGCTGTTGCCCAACGCCCGTTAGATTGTTTGTTGTATGGTATTGTTGGCCCTAACACGGGTATTACATCACAATTTGAAATGCTTGAAAAGGCTCGAGACTGGGGTTTTAAGGTACCTACAATAGCCCAGTTATGTAAAACTACCGGGGAAGTAATGGCCTTCATTGACCATTGGGATGTACATCGACATGACCTACCCTATGAGACAGACGGAGTTGTAATCAAAGTAAATAGTATTCAACATCAAGATGAGTTGGGGTATACAGCTAAATCACCACGCTGGGCAATGGCCTATAAATTCAAGGCTGAGCAGGTGTCTACGGTTTTAAATGAAATCACCTATCAGGTAGGACGTACCGGAGCAATTACACCAGTAGCCAATCTTGAACCTGTTTTACTGGCCGGCACAATGGTGAAAAGAGCATCTTTGCACAATGCAGATCAAATTCAAAAATTGGATATTCGTGAGGGAGATACGGTGTATGTGGAAAAAGGGGGTGAGATAATCCCAAAAATAATTGGTGTTGATTTATCCAAACGCCCAGCTCATTCACAACCAACACAATATATTACTCACTGCCCTGAATGCGGTACCGAATTGGTTCGAACAGAAGGCGATGCCAAGCATTATTGTACGAATTTTTACGGTTGTCCAACACAGATTACCGGGCGTATCCAACATTTTATTTCACGAAAGGCAATGGATATTGAAGGTCTTGGGGGTGAAACAGTGGAATTGCTTTTTAAGGAAGGGCTTATCCGTAATTATGCCGATTTGTATATATTGACCAAAGAGCAGATAATGCCTTTGGAGCGTATGGCTGAAAAATCTGCGGAGAACTTGGTAAATGGAGTGGCGGAATCCGCTAAGATTCCATTTGAACGTGTTTTGTTCGCTTTGGGCATTCGATTTGTTGGTGAGACCGTAGCCAGAAAGTTAGCAAAGGCCTATAAGAACATTGATGCGCTTATGGCTTCTTCTATTGATGAGTTAATGGCCGTTGATGAAATAGGGGAGCGTATTGCCCAAAGTGTGGTAGAGTTTTTTCAAAATGAAAGAAATCTGGAAAATATTGCCCGTTTAAAAAGCTACGGATTACAATTTGAGTTATCAATGGACAAACTTTTGAACCAAACTGAACTATTGAAAGGGAAGACTTTTGTGATTTCCGGTGTTTTTGAAACCCTAAGTAGAACTGAACTAAAAAAATTGATTGAGGATAACGGGGGTAAAGTTGGTTCATCCATATCCTCAAAAACATCATTTTTGGTAGCTGGGGATAAAATGGGACCAAGTAAAAGAACGAAAGCCGAAACTCTAGGAGTGCCAATAATATCCGAACAGGATTTTCTAGAAATGGTGCTTTAAGTTTTCATTTATGATAACCAACACCACAAGACGTTTTTGGTATGCTCTGTTATCCTCAATAGCATTTTTGGTACGTTATAGGTATTTTAAAAAGTGGTTTTGGATCGTTGCAATGATCCTGATTGTAGGCTTTGTAGTTCCACAGCAAATAATCATTCCCGTAAGTGGGGCTACGACCCAAAGCTGGGCAAAAAACTCGTTCTGGGCTTATCCTTGGGGTACTTCGATTACACATAAGGGCATTGATATATTTGCAGAGAGGGGTACAAATGTAATATCATCAACCTATGGAATCGTGGTCTATACCCATGAAGGGGGTAAGGGAGGTAAGTCAATTATGATATTAGGCCCAAAATGGCGTTTCCATTACTATGCCCATTTGGATTCCTATGACGCATTCGCGTTTCAACCTGTTAAACCAGGAACTGTGCTGGGAACTGTAGGAGACACAGGGAATGCCAAAGGAAAGCCACCACATCTGCATTATGCCATTACTACTCCTTTTCCTTATCCACAGTTGTATGATTCAGAATCGGTTCAAGGATGGAAAAAAATGTTTCATCTGAGTCCGGATATTTGGTTACGATAACAACAAATACATTTAATTTTGAAGAATAAAACAAATTCCAGCTACTCCAATGAGTTATTTTCTAATTGCAACCATACTTGTTTTCCTATCGGCCATTTTCGGATTCATTAATGTACGTTTTTTAAAACTACCCAATACGATTGGGCTTATGGTCATTACCATTGTCTTTACATTGGGAGTCTTTGCCTTAAGTTATTTTGATGATACCCTACTGAATGCTGAAAAGTATATTATCAAGCAAATCGACTTTAAGACGCTATTACTTGATATCATGCTCAGTTTTTTACTCTTTGCAGGGGCCCTACATACCAATTTTCAGCAATTACATGTGCAAAGATGGCCTATATTGGCTTTCTCAACATTAGGAGTTTTGGTTTCTACTTTTCTTGTGGGTACCGCGACCTACTATTTATTAATGGCTTTTGGAAAGGAGGTTGATTTCGTGTATTGTCTTCTATTTGGAGCTTTGATATCCCCTACTGATCCAATTGCAGTATTGGGTATTTTGAAAAAAGCAGGTGCACCAAAAAAATTGGAAACCAAAATAGTAGGTGAATCCTTATTCAATGATGGGGTAGGTGTAGTGGTATTTTTGACCATTTTCCAATTTGCATCCTCAAGTGATGCAAATGTATCTGCAATTGATGTATTAGAGCTATTTGGTGTTGAAGTATTTGGAGGGATTCTTTTGGGATTACTACTAGGTTGGATTACCTATCGTTTGATGAAGTCTATTGATGATTATGATATCGAAGTCATCATCACCTTGGCTACGGTTATGGTTGGAACTGCAGTTGCGCATAAATTTCATCTTTCCGCTCCTTTGGCCATGGTCACTGCCGGATTGGTCGTAGGCAATGATACGCTCCGCGATAGTTCAATGTCCGAAATAACCGAAACCTATGTAGATAAGTTTTGGGAATTGATAGATATTCTGTTAAACACCTTGTTATTTGTACTGATTGGGATGGAAATGTTGGTACTCACCTTTGAACTGGATTATATGATTGCTGGATTAATTTCAATACCCATTATACTTATCTGTAGGTATTTATCTTTAGTGCTCCCCATCAATTTTTTTAAAGAAAAGCTAGACTTTGTGCCCAATACCAATTTGATTATGACTTGGGGAGGATTACGAGGGGGAATATCGATAGCACTTGCACTGGGCCTTACCCAGGACATGCACCGTGATTTGTTTTTAGTGATAACATACATAGTTGTAGTATTCTCAATTATTGTCCAAGGATTGACTGTGGGCAAGTTGGTTAAAAAATTTACCGGATGAAGCCATTGGATTATTATGAATTCCTTATGAATCTGAGCAGTGAAGCCCCACCAATAGGATGGTCCTTGGCTCTAAAGGCGCTTTGGTTTGATGCCAAAGGCAATTGGGATGCTTCCCATGGCATCGCACAAAATATGCACAATGATGTTGGAAGTTGGATCCACGGCTATTTGCATAGAAAAGAGGGTGATGAATTCAATGCGGGATATTGGTATCGTAGAGCCCACAAACCAATTCCTAAGATTTCAACTAATAAAGAATTAAGGGAAATAGTTGAGTATATTCTGTCATCTACGGATTTCTAAACGATAATACTCGTCCCAGATGACCGCTTGTTTTTATCGCTATCAAAATAAAAGTCAATTCTACCCAGGTTAATGCCATAACAACCAACTTGATTGACCAAGATATTGCTTCCATTGGCATTTTTAGTCACTGTTGGTTTATCTAAGAAAGTATGGGTGTGTCCACCGATAATCAGGTCAGTGTACTTTGTTCTCTTAGCCAATTTTAAGTCATCAGGTCTTTCCGTGTTCTTATAGTGATAACCTAAATGTGAAAGGCAAATGATCAATTCGCAATTTTCTTCTTCCCTTAGCTTGGTTTCAATATCAGTGGCTATTTCAAAGGGATCTAGATATTGGGTCTCCTTATATAGCTTTTTGGTGACAAGGCCTTCAAGTTTAATTCCCATGCCATAAACGCCTATTTTCAATCCATTGACCAAATAGATGTTATAAGGCTTAACATATCCGTTCATTATGGTATTGCTAAAATCGTAATTCGCAGATAGCAGTTGAAACGAAGCATGTGGTACTTGTGCGAAAAGGCCCTCTATTCCATTGTCAAAATCATGGTTTCCAATAGTAGCAGCATCGTATTTGAGCATGCTCATAAGTTTAAATTCCAACTCACCACCGTAAAAATTAAAATAGGGAGTGCCTTGGAATATATCGCCAGCGTCAAATAATAAGGTATTTGGATTTTCTTTTCGTATTGCATCGACCAAAGTGGCCCTTCTCGCCAATCCTCCCAAATTTGGATAGTCCGAATGACTTTTTGGGAAAGCATCAATATGGCTATGTACATCATTGGTATGTAAAATGGTAAGGTGTTTTTTTGTTTCACCTAAACAGGAATGTAATGACAATCCACCTAGGCTGACAAATGCACTGGTGGCAGCGCTTTTTTTTACAAATATTCTTCTATCCATATCAATTCATGTAAAATCTATTATCAACTCTAGGGGCCAGGGTGTCTACTTTCTTAAAATAGTCGATCATCGCATTGCGAACCAAATAATCGGTTTCCGTTACTGAGGTATTGTTCTTGAAGAATCCCATATTATCCCCACCTGAAATCAAGTAATCCGAGGTAGCTACATAGTAAGTGCTTTCAGGTTTTACCGTTTCTCCCTTGATTTTAGCATCGCGCAGATTTTTGTTTTTATCAAGAACAATTTGCATCCCGGCAATGGGGTGGGCCCTGCCTGATTTTATTAAAAAAGAAATCATTATCTCAATATCGGTACCTTTGACTTCGGCTACGACGATGCTATTATCAAAAGGCATGACTTCAAAGGCATTTCGTGCACTGACCTTGCCTGCCGATATGATGGAGCGTATTCCACCATGATTCAATAACACCAAATCGATTTCCTTTCCAGTCCGTGATTTAAAAATAGGATTGGCCTGTGCAAATACAATATCTGCCATTAAATTACCTGCTGTTGTGTTGAATTCGCCATCGGTCTTTGTTATTGTATTTGGAGCATAGGCCAACGTACTGTCCAATACCTCATTGATTCTTTTTCTGTATGGCGAGACAAATTCCTCTATTTCCTCTTTATTGGTCAATGTACTGTCTAAATGAATTTGACGACCCTCAATTTTCAGTAGGTCGCTATTCTTTTTTTTGCAGGAGATGACACTTAAAACTGTTATAAATACAACAAAATGTTTTATATTTAAACCCATTATAGTTTTTAAATTAGCCCCATAAAGATGAGTGTTTATTATTTACATTTGTGTAAATGTAAAAATACATGTTTTTAAAAGGATTAAAGGACAAATTCAAACACAAATCTGGTGTAAAGTTCTTACAAGAAGAACTAGCGAAAACCTCACCTCCAGTTGATAGGAGCAGCGGAATTACATCGATTGGATGTATCGTTGATTTGGATAATTTTAACGAACCAGAACTTTTTTTTGAGTTTGTAGATGAATATAAATTGAGACCCAATGCGGTAAAAATAATTGGGTATAAAAGTTATTATGATAAGAATTCGCCCTATTCCACACCTGTTTTATCAGATAAGGAT
>CAZHJO010000046.1:0-11609 GCA_964532755.1 uncultured Maribacter sp.
TTTCCTCCCGGACGAAATTTCGAATCACCGGGTAGGATAAAATAATTCTGTTATCACAATATATTGGGGATTTCCAACCGGAAGCCCACGTAAAAGGATTTTCCGGTTTCAACTTTATTGCATTAATTTGCAGTAGAAGCTCTGCAGTTTTTTTTGCGGTGTTTTTATCTAAAACCATTACGCAAATGTATAAAGTTTTTGTAAAAGAACTGCCTCTGATTTTAACAAATAAATTATCGGAAATTGCCAATAGCAAGTACTACTTATTAAATAGTATTGCCGTCCAGCAAGCTATAGGTGCACTCGCAAAAAAGAAGCTCAACGAAGCTTATATTTATCACCCCAATCATGAAGAAATTCTTAAGAAATTCTGTCGTACAATCAAAAAGGAAGTGGCTGCTGGGGGTGTTGTAACTAATACTGAAGGTAGGGTTCTTTTCATTTATAGAAATGATAAATGGGATTTGCCCAAGGGTAAATTGGACAAAGGAGAAACCATTGAGGAGTGCGCCATACGCGAAGTAGAGGAGGAAACCGGAGTAAAAAAACTCAAGATCGAGAATTTCTTAAAAACCACCTATCACATTTTCAAGCGTAACGGTAGGTACAAGCTAAAAGAAGTCCATTGGTTTGCCATGAAAACGTCATACACTGGCAAATTAAAAGGTCAAGAAAGTGAGGGTATTGAAAAAGTGAAATGGAAGGGCCCCAATAAAATTAAAAAGGCCCTTGCCAATTCGTATGTAAATATTAGGTCATTATTCGGGGAGTAGATCAATTCGTGTAGACGGGATTACCTGGAATTCATTCAGCGGGTTTTGTAATAGAAGCTATATCGGAACACTTAATTGGTTTTGTATTAAAGGTTATCAAGTGATGCGATTTATCATTATAATGTTCCCAATTTTCATAATCGGCGGGATCAATTGATGAGGTTACTATATTAATACGAACCTTCTCTTTAATAGGTAATACTATAAATTCTTCTAAAAACTGCCAACCATCCATTATCGGCATATTAATATCCAAGAAAATTACTTCGGGGATTGATTTGTCACGATTTAACACTTTTATGATGCCATCCAAGGCTAATTTACCATTGCCATATGTGCTAATGGTTTCGAATGCAACGGTACGGTCTAACATCTTTCGAATACCAAAAACCGTTATTGGGTCATCGTCTATTATGAAAATTGATTTAATTGCTTTCATTAAAATGTATATTAAATGTGGTTCCCTTACCTACCTCGCTGGATGTGGTTATTTTACCGTTCATAGCCTCTATTTGGTTTTTTGCCAGAAATAGGCCTATCCCTTTTGCATCGGCATTGTTATGAAATGTTTTGTACATTCCAAATAGTTTGTCCCCGTATTTTTTTAAGTCTATTCCTAGTCCATTATCCCTAATGCTCAATATTGTATAGCCATTCTCGCTAGAGCTACTTAATTTTATGATTGGATCCCTATCAGGCGATTTGTACATGACCGCATTGGTGAAAAAATTCGTTAGAATGCTATCTAAATAGGCCGGAATGACCTTGATTTTAATACTGTCCTCAATGGTGTTTATAATACTCGCGTTCTTACTTTTCAAAAACACACTAAGATTTTTTTCTACCAACTTGATTTTTTTGTTCAGATAGATGTTTTGTTTCTTAAGATTAACATTGGTGTTAATGACAACAACCTCATTTAAATTGTTCAAAGTCTCTAATAAATGATCAGAAGCTTCAACCAACATATTTATTAAATTTTGCTTTTCTCCCTCATCTTTCTCGTTGACCAAAAACTCTAATAACATAGAGAAATTAGCAGTGTGGGAGCGAAGATTGTGCGATACAATATGGGCAAAATTCACTAGCTTTTTGTTTTGGAGCGAAGTAACATTGATTAGATTTTTCAATTCTTCCTCTTTATTTTTTAAATCGGAAATATCCAAACTTAGCCCTACAAGTCCTGTGATTTTGCCATTTGCTCCTTTCAATGGAATCTTGGAAGTTAGAAAGGAAGTTCTAGTACCGTCTTTTTTTATGTTTGTGGTTTCTTTTTTGAGTATTGGGATACCATTCTCCATAACCATGATATCTTCTTCCCTTCCGATTAAGGCATTTTTTTTAGTAAGAAAATCAAAGTCGGTTTTCCCCAATGCTTCAGATTCGTGCTTAAGCCCAAGAAATTTCAACTCTGATTTGTTGACCAGTATTTTTCTTGAATCCAAGTCCTTGACATATACATTCAATGGTAGACTATCAATAAGCGTTCGTAGGAGTAGTTCATTTTCCTCGGTTTTTTTGTTGGTGATTTCTTGCTCATTAATATCTTGAAACGTACCAACAAGGCCAATACATTTATCATTTTTATATATTGGCTTACCAGTTGTAATTATCCATTTTACATTTCCTTTCTCTGTAACGATCTGCAATTTCTCTTTCCAGGAAATACCTTTTTCCGATGCCTCGAAAAATGCCATGGAAATGGTGTTCTTACTGTGGCCTTCTTTATAAAAATCAATAAGAGTATCTATTTTGGGTGTAAAGTCTTTGGTTACCTCGTGTATTTGCTTCGACATTTCGCACCACCATAAAGAATTTAATTCAACATCGTATTGCCAGCTTCCTATATTGGCATTCGAGGATTTTTCATCGATGAGAAGTTGAAGCCTTTCTATATTGGGAATATCATTTGTTTTTTCATTGATGCTTTCGGTTTGAATTATAATACCAATAATGTTTTCCTTTTCATCGTACCAAGGAATATTCGTCCATTCGACCCATTTTTTGGGATACTCCTCTTCATTATAGCATTCCTTTATGCCACTTCCAATATTTCCTTTAAGGCAATCTTTAAAGTCTTTTTGTAAATCTTTGCTTATATGTTTTAAAAGCTCACCGATTTTTTTTCCGATAACTTGCCCATTGCTGAATTCAAAATCTTCAATCCACTGGTCAGATGCATAAATAACCTCTAATTTTTTATTTAAAAAAGCAGTCGCTTTAGGCAACTGTTTTATTAAATAATTATTAGGATCTATTTGGCTACTTTTGAGCATATTACAGTTATTTCTTACTAAAGTAGGAGTATTCTGTAAGATAATTAAACCTTTGTTGTGAATGGGGCAATACTCGTTGTGATAGCGTATTTATTGGGTATGAAGAGGTAAATAAGGACGATTAATGAAAGAAATAACTTATTCCATTTAAAACCATTGGATATAAATAGGAAAGAATTTCAGCTTGGTAAAAAGCCATGAAAACCATCTTATTTTACCTTTACGGTATCTGGGACCAAACTAGAATAATCACCACCGTTTCTTATGACGTCCCTTACAATAGAAGAACTTATAAAAGATTTACCCGATGATGTTAAAAGAAATACGGTTTCGATTTCCGAAAGCTTTCTGTTTGTATGCGCTATTGCTTTTTCGAACTCAAAATCAGCAGGGTTTCTTAAACCTCTGAGAATAAAATCCGCATTGACCTTTTCGCAAAAATCAACGGTCAGACCTTCATAGGTCAATACTTTAATTTTGGGTTCATTGTTAAATGCGCGAGTAATAAAACCTAATCGCTCTTCGATAGTGAACATATATTTTTTGTCGGCATTTATGCCAACGGCAATTATGAGTTCATCGAATAATGTAATGCCCCTCAAGATGATATCATGATGGCCTAATGTAAGCGGGTCGAAGGATCCCGGAAAGATTGCGCGTCTCATGGGATAAAGTTAGTGGTTTTTGCGTAAAGCTTCCTCTATGGCATTTTCAAACAAGTCGGAAAGTGAAATTCCCGCTGCGCTGGCCTGTTCTGGTAGAATACTTTCAGTGGTTAATCCTGGCGTAGTGTTCATTTCAAGCATAAAAGGTTCATCATCAACAAAAATGAACTCACTCCGCGAAAAGCCTTGCATTTTTAGAATATCATAAGCACGCTTGGCTATTTCGCCCACTTTTTTTGCTTGCTCAGATGTGATTCTCGCAGGAGTAATCTCTTGCGATTTACCTTCATATTTCGCCTCATAATCAAAAAAATCGTTTTCGGTAATTATTTCTGTAATCGGTAAGACTTTGGTTTCTCCCTTGTATTTAATGACGCCAACTGAAACCTCGATTCCATCTAGAAACCCTTCTATGATAATTTCATCATCTTCTTTATATGCAATTTCAATGGCAGGTCTTAACTCCCCTTTTTTATATACTTTCGAAATACCAAAACTACTTCCGGCTTTGTTCGCTTTGACAAAACAGGGCAGCCCTACTTGTTCAACAATGGCCTCTTCGTCTATTTCATCCCCTAGGTTCAGATAAAAAGAAGGGGCTGCTTTGATTCCGTAGGGTTTCAGTACACTAAGCAGATCACGTTTATTAAAGGTCAATGCTGCTTGATAACAACTGCAGGAAGTTTGGGGGATACCCAACAATTCAAAATAGGCCTGCATTAAACCGTCTTCACCTGGTGTACCATGTATGGCATTGAATACGCAATCAAAGACAATGGTTTCATCTCCCATATTTACTGAAAAGTCATGTCTGTTTACAACATGTTCATTAGCATCGGCATCAACATAGACCCATTTATCCTTCAATATATGAATTCTATAACTCTCAAATTTGTCTTTGTTCAAATACTCATGTACCACATTGCCACTTTTGAGTGATATCTTGTACTCACTTGAGTATCCGCCCATAATGATGGCCACTCTATTTTTTGTATTCAAATCTTGTGAATTGATAGTATAACGGAATTTTGTAGCTCAAAGTAAAGAAAAAAGCAATGGGTTTCATCTGTTAATTTTGAATTTTTTCGTGTACGCTGATGAATAGATGATAAACCACCTCTTTCTTTAACCAAGATTTGGGAATCATGAAACCCATTGTTTTGGCTCATTTCCTATATTTGTGGGATCAATTATGAGCGATGGGAAATTTTTTTAACTTTTTAAGAAGTAGATCTTTTTTAATACAATTGGGCTTGGCTCTTGTAGCTACTGTTGTAATTGTGTTCTTGACCTTGCGATGGCTGAATAGTTCTACAAATCATGGAGAATTTGTTGAAGTACCTGATTTTGCAAAAATGTCCGTAATGGATATGAGAAAAGGAATTGAGGATGCTGGCTTGCGATATGAGGTCTTGGATTCAGCAAATTACAATCCCGAGTATCCAAGGTTTTCAATTATTGAACAAGACCCCAAGGCAGGTACCAAAGTAAAAGAAGACAGGAAAATATATTTTACGGTTAATCCTTCCGGGTATAAAAAGGTTACTGTTCCTAATATAATTCAGGTGACCCAACGCAATGCATCCTCTATGTTAAAAGCAGTTGGTTTAGACATACAGCGTGTTAGTTATATAGATGAATTGGGCAAGGATATGGTGTACCAGATCAAGTATAAAGGAAAGTACGTTAAACCTGGGGACAAACTCCCCAAAACTTCTAAAATTGAACTGGTTTGTGGTAATGGTACGATACCGGATCGAGCTCAGATCAAGGCCGATTCGAACTAAGCATGAGACCACCAATGCATCAGGAACCTAACGAAGATGAACTTTTCGAGCATCATAAGTTTGTAGCTTCAAAGGGTCAGGAACCCCTACGGGTAGACAAGTTTTTAATGAATTTTATTGAAAATGCAACTAGAAACAAAATCCAACAAGCGGCAAAACATGGTCATATTTGGGTCAATGAAAAAATAGTAAAGCAAAATTATAAAGTCAAAGCAGGCGACGAGGTAAAAGTACTTTTTGAACATCCTCCCCATGAACTTTTACTTACTCCTGAGGATATTCCGTTACATATTGTTTTCGAAGATGACGCCCTTCTTGTGGTCAATAAACCAGCAGGTATGGTGGTACATCCTGGTCATGGGAATTACGCTGGAACCTTGATCAATGCACTTTTATTTCACATAAAGGATTTGCCCAAAAATAGCAATGAACGCCCTGGCTTGGTCCATCGAATAGACAAGGATACATCAGGACTCTTGGTAGTAGCCAAGACCGAAACAGCAATGACACATTTGGCAAAACAGTTTTTTGATAAATCTTCGGAGAGGCAGTACATAGCTTTGGTCTGGGGGAATGTTGAAGATGATAGCGGTACCATAGAGGGTAATATTGCCAGAAACCCTAAAAATCGATTGCAAATGCAAGTCTTTCCTGAAGGTGATTCAGGTAAGGAAGCAATTACCCATTATACGGTCTTGGAGCGCTTTGGATATGTTACTTTGATATCATGCCGACTAGAGACCGGACGAACACATCAGATTCGCGTGCATATGAAATATATAGGGCATACTTTATTCAATGATGCGCGTTATGGTGGGGATAAAGTGTTGAAGGGAACAACCTTTACGAAGTATAAACAATTTGTGGATAATGCCTTTAAAGTTTTACCTAGGCAAGCCCTTCACGCGAAAACACTCGGTTTCATTCATCCTTTTACAGGTGAGCATATGCGTTTTGATTCTGAAATCCCTGAAGATATGGCCAATTGTATCGCGAAATGGCAGGATTATGCAAGACATAGTAAGTAAGCATAAATTATAGTTATGCTTCTATCAAAAACTACTTTCATTGGACGATAGGTTTGTCCAATAAACCTTTTTATTTTTATACTCAAAATATGTTGATATGAAGATTGTTATCTCTCCGGCAAAATCGCTTGATTTTGAAAGCGACTTGCCAACCAAAGATTATTCCCAACCTCTTTTTTTGGAGCAAGCCGAAAAATTGAACAAGGTGTTGGTGAAGAAAAAGCCAAGAGTATTGTCGAAATTAATGGGCATTTCCAATAATTTGGCGGAACTTAATTGGGAGCGTAACCAACAATTTTCGATTCCTTTCGATCCATCAAATGCGAGACCAGCGATATATGCCTTTAATGGAGATGTTTATCAAGGATTGGATGCTTATACCATTCCAAAAAATAAATTGGATAAACTTCAAGATACATTGCGAATTTTATCTGGGCTTTATGGCATTTTGAAACCGTTGGATCTAATACAACCCTATCGTCTTGAAATGGGTACTCAATTAAGAATGGGCCGGAAGAAAAATTTATACGAGTTTTGGAAAAAGCAATTGACCGAACACCTTAACGCAGAACTAAAGGAGGATGAATTGTTTATTAATTTGGCTAGTAATGAGTATTTCGGAGCCATTGATGAAAAAAAACTTAAGGTTCCCGTCATCACACCCATATTCAAGGATTGGAAGAACGACAAACTAAAAGTCATTAGCTTTTTTGCTAAAAAAGCCCGCGGATCGATGGTAAGATATATTTTGGACTCCAATGCGAAAACCTTGGAAGATATTAAAGGTTTTAACTTGGATGAATACATATTTAGTAAAGAACATACGCTAAAAGCGAATCAACCCGTTTTTATTCGATAGAATATTTCGTTAAGGATTTCGTTCTAATCATACCACATCCCAATAAAACTATGTGATATGAAACGTTTTTTGATTTTGGCCATAAGTGTCTTTATTTTCAATATAAGTTGTAACGATCAGAATGATGAATTAAATGGTGTTCAGATTCGGGTAAAGAATAGTAGTTCAATTACCTATGACACCATTCAAGTCGGTAGCGAAGAAATGATCCATACCAATATTGCACCCGGTAACTATTCTGAATATTTAATTTATGAAAGTGCTTACAGGTATGCTTATATCAATATAAGTTCAGCAGATGAATCCTATATTTTGCAACCCATTGATTTTGTTGGAGAAACCCCTTTACCTATTGGGTTTTATACCTATGAAATAGGTTTGGATGCGGAAGGTAATGTTACCTTGAAATTTATTATCGATTAATTTATTTGGCTTTTTTGGCAACTTTTTTCGTGACCTTTTTCTTTGGTTTTACCTCAACTTTGGCTGCTTTTCTTGGTCTTCTGGCACCATAGGATTTGTTTGCAATTTTTCCTCTTCTGGTTTTGATGTCACCTTTACCCATAATGTAATTATTATATTTTTTTAAAATTACTCAATTAGTTGCAAAATGGCTAACAATGCTTTAGATTTTGTAAAACGGTATATTTGGCTTTATTAAAGATAATTTGTCATTTTCAATATCTTGAATTTGTTTTTTCATAAGCACCCATACGAACCTTTTTTATTTGAGGAAGCAACAAAGTTGATTGTGGGTACGTTACCTCCACCAAGATTTACAACTGGAGTATTAAAAGATGGGGATGTCGATTTTTGCTATGGAAGTAGAAATGGCCAACTATGGCCAATACTTGACCGAATTTTTGGATTGAACCTGAAGTTTGAAACTACAAGAGCAGCGGTGGATCAACGAAAACAGTTTTTAATTGATCGTAAAATCGGCATTTGCGATATTGTGCAAAGTGCCGAGCGCACCAAGATTGATGCATCGGATTTAGGCATGCAGAACATAAAACTTAGGAACCTAATAGTTTATTTACGGGAATACCCGAATATTGAAACAATACTGTTCACCGGGGGCAATAGTAAAAATGGGCCAGAGTATTTTTTTCGTCAGCACCTTAACCAAAATCAAATGAAGTTGGAAGTGATAAATGATCAAGTTCCAAGAATACATCAATTTATGCTTCCAACTGGTAAAAATCCTCAAAGAATTATTAAAACAGTTTCGCTTATCGCTCCATCAGGGGCTGCAAATAGGGCAGTAGGCAGTCTTTCCGCTTATAAGGAAATGAAATCGAAAAATCCAACATTGAATACGCTTGATTTTAGGGCAATGCAATACACTCGCTTTTTTTAAGTTCGTTTTCTGTTGTTTTTGTACGGACTGTACCGTATTTTGTTAATTGCTGTAAATTTCAAATATGGGTTCATTGAATATACCGATATTTGCCAGCTCAATTGGGTAAGTAATACCGTATGCTCCATTATTGAAGCATACATTTGACAAAGTCTATGCATAAAACAGAAAGATTAGAAGATTTTAAAAAATCAGTCCAGAATAAATTCAATGTCTACAACAGTTTGTTCCTTAATTTGCCTTATAGGAATATTGAGAACGTTGGCATGGTAGTCCCACTATTGTTGCATCAATCATCAAAAGGCCTTAAAGCTGGCTTGAACCCGCAGGACATTTTGGAATCATTCTTCCAAAACTATGTAAATATTGAATCAGAAAAAGATCGAATAGATTTTATGTTTCGCATTATTCAATACGTGGAAAGACAAGTGGTTTTGTATGATAGTGTTGAGGACGCCGCCTTCCCAAAGCTCCTGGAGCACAGCGAAACACTATCTATAAAGGATTATTTTCAGCTAGTTAACAAAACCAAAAGTTGGGATAAAGTGGCTGAAAAGTTATCATCTTTTAGCGCCAGAATTGTTTTGACTGCCCACCCTACCCAGTTTTATACACCAGCGGTACTCGATATAATGAAAGATTTAAGATCCCTTATTTTAGATAATAAGATAGATGAAATAGATATTACCCTACAACAACTAGGGCTCACTTCGTTGATCAATAGTCAAAAACCAACACCTTTGGACGAGGCCAAGAACATCATTTACATTCTTAGGCATGTTTATTATGATGCCATGGGTGATTTATATGCCTACATAAAGGAAAATATTGATGATGAGGACTTTGAGAACCATAACATAATGAAACTGGGATTTTGGCCCGGTGGTGATAGGGATGGGAATCCTTTTGTGACAGCGGAAATCACCAAAAACGTTGCTGATGAACTCAGGACCACTTTAATGAAATGTTATTATAATGATCTTAAACTATTAAACCAAAAGCTAACATTCAAGAAACTACAGGTTTATATCAAATCGTTGAGAAGTAACCTATACGCAGCAATGTTCAATCCAAATAAAGGTATTGGATATCAGGACATCATAGATCCGTTATTTACAATAAGGAATTTGTTGATTGATCATTATCATGGGCTTTATCTACATGAATTGGAACATTTTATTGATAAAGTAAAGATCTTTAAAACGCACTTTGCAACACTTGATATCAGACAGGACCATAGTAAACATGTTTTGATTGTTGAAACTGTCCTAAAGAAAAACGGACTAATAAAAGAGAGCATTGAAGAATTAAGTGAATCAAAACTGGTAAAATTACTTGTTCAGCAAGAATTTGAATTAGATCCTAACGATTATGATGACATCGTAAAAGATACGATTCTAAACATTTCCCAATTAAAGGAAATACAGGCAAAGAATGGTGAAGAAGGTTGCAATAGATATATCATCAGTAATTCTGAAGATGTGTTCTCTGTGCTTTATGTTTATGGTTTGTTCAGATGGTGCGGATGGAATGACAATGAGATTACATTCGACATAATTCCGCTTTTCGAAACCATGAAAGGGATGGATGAAGCAGAGTCAATTATGCAGTTTTTATTCGATTTGCCAGAGTACCGAAACCATTTAGACCTACGGAAAGACCGTCAGACGATGATGCTCGGTTTCTCTGATGGTACTAAAGATGGAGGGTATTTAAAAGCGAATTGGTCAATTTTGAAAACCAAAGAACAACTATCAAAGGTCTGTAAGAAGAACCATATCAAAGCCATGTTTTTTGATGGTAGAGGTGGCCCACCTGCACGAGGAGGTGGAAAGACACATCGATTTTATGCTGCACAAACCAAGGACATTGCCAATAATGAAATTCAGCTTACGATCCAAGGACAGACCATTACCAGTACCTATGGTACCAAAGAGCAATTTATGTATAATAGTGAGCAGTTGTTAACTGCCGGCCTATCTAACAATCTTTTTGGTAAAGAGAATGTGATTTCCAAAGAATACCGAAAATTGATGGAAGAACTGTCAGATTTGAGTTTTGCTAAATACGAGGCATTGAAAAATCATGAAATGTTCATCCCTTATTTGGAAAATAGGAGTACGCTTAAGTACTATCAAAAAGCCAATATTGGAAGTAGGCCAGGTAAACGAGGCAATAAAAAACAGCTGGAATTGACCGACCTTAGGGCCATCTCATTTGTGGGCTCTTGGAGTCAACTTAAGCAAAATGTACCTGGTTATTTCGGGATAGGTACAGCAATAAAAACCATTAGGGAATCGGGTCGACTTCGGGAATTGAGAAAAATGTACAAGAAAGTACCCTTCTTTCAAGCATTGATGCATAATAGTATGATGTCACTTACAAAATGCTATTTTGAATTGACCAGCTATATGAAGGAGGATGCCAAGTATGGTGATTTTTGGAATATTTTACATAAGGAGTATCAGCTCTCTATAGAAATGTTACTATTGATTTCTGATTCGAACATCCTTATGGAAAATGAACCGATTTCAAGGGAGTCAATAGAAATCAGGGAGAATATTGTTTTACCCTTGTTGGTCATTCAACAATATGCCCTTCAAAAAATTGGACAAGATACCGAATACAAAGAGTTGTATGAAAAAATAGTTACGCGTTCTCTATATGGAAATATCAATGCGAGCAGGAATTCGGCCTAAAAGGGTGGGAATTGAACGCTAATCATCAGAATGGCGATTAATCCAAACTTGTACTTAAAATCCCATAAAAGGCCTTAATGCCGTAGGCGATCTGGCCAATTTTCAGATTCTCATTAGGACTATGTTGATTGTTATCCGAGTTTACCATGGGAACAATAAAGG
>CAZHJO010000047.1:0-11539 GCA_964532755.1 uncultured Maribacter sp.
TCTGTGCCCATGATTGGTTTGTCAGCATAATTTTTATGACCATAGTCATAAAGTACTCTTCGGTAACTGAATCCTACCATATCCAATGCATCAATATAACCTGATTCATAACTAGATGAAGGGAGTATGCAGTTTGCAATGATATATCTGGTTGTATCCAGTTCACGTGTCCAGTTTGCTAGGTTTTGTGCAGTTTTACCAATATCATATTTTCCTCTAGGGAGTACCTTCAATTGCTCTTTTATTTGTTCAGGAGTATTGGGAGGAATCTCCCAAAAATAGTTGCCACTCCAGTGCATATTATTGAAAAAACCTGTTGCATCGCCATTTCTAGGGTATGTCCACTCAATTTCATTACCAATACTCCATTGGATTATACTGGGATGGTTTCTATGCGCCAACATTACATTTTTAAGGTCTTTCTCTGCCCATTCTTGAAAATGCTCAGCATAACCCCTTGTGACATAATCAACGCTTTGTTCGTTCATGTTCTTACGCTTGTCCTTGGGATTATCCCATTCGTCAAAAAACTCATCTTGAACCAAAAAGCCCATTTCATCGCATAATTCCAAGAATTCCTGAGATCCCGGATTGTGTGAGATCCGTATTGCATTACAGCCCCCTTCCTTTAATTTTTGAAGCCGTCTTTTCCACACTCCCTTGGGAACTGCAGCCCCAACTAAACCTGCGTCATGGTGCAAACAAACGCCTTTGATCTTCCTGTTTTTACCATTAAGGAAAAATCCTTCGTTAGCATCAAAACGAATTGTTCTAATGCCAAAGGAGGTCTCATATTGATCGATTGGTTCGCCATTTTTGGTAATGGTATTTAGGGCTTTGTACAAGCGAGGTGTTTCTAGCTCCCATAAAATAGGATTATTCACTTCTAAAAAATGGCTAGCATTGGTAACGCTTTTTGCAGCAACCATTACATTACTTGAAAGCTGCGCTACTTTTTGGCCATCGGGATTGAAAATCTCTGTTAATAAATCGATTTGTTGATCTCTATCAAAATCGTTCTTAACCTTTACGTCGACAGTAACCTTGGCTTCCTCTGAATTTACGTTTGGTGTTGTAATAAAAGTCCCCCAAATAGGTATATGCAGTTTATTTTTGACGACCATTTTAACATTACGATAGATTCCTGATCCGGTGTACCAACGACTGTCAACAAAACGGGTTCTATCAACTTTTACCTTTAATACATTCGAGTCGTTGTTCGCATTAAGATGGGAAGAAATACCATAATAAAAGGGTGAATATCCATAAGGATGAAAACCAAGTTCTTTTCCGTTCAATGAAACCGTGGCATTGTTGTATACCCCATCGAACAACACATAGGCCGTTTGGTCCTCTTCCAAGCTAAGGGAGAAGTTCTTTTTGTAATATCCAATTCCACCGGGAAGATAACCCGTTGCTCCTTCGCCATTGATAGAATCAAAAGAGGCTTCTACACTCCAATCATGGGGCAATTGCACACTTCTCCATTCACCATTTTTTGATATGGAATCAGTCAATTTAAACTTCCAATCAACGTTGAAATCGGTAGTCATGGATACATCCTTAATTGAACTCTTATGTTTCTTACACGAAACATTAAGCAGTCCTATCAAAAAAAATAGCAATAAAACGTTTCTCATAGAAAGTAACTTTGTTGTTTAATTCATTATTTGAAGGTAACCGCAATTTTTGGTAAACAATCATACCAAATTAAGTGATCGTCTTGACAAACAACCCTAGGGCAACTAGACATAAACTGCACAAAAACCTACGATATTCCTTAAATCGAAAATCCTTGGTATTGCACCTCTTATAAGGAGGCAATGAAGTCTTCTAAATTGGCGCTTCTTGGTAAGTTCATTTTTTTTCGTAATCGATAACGGGTGGTATGTACCGATTCTACAGAAATACCCAAGAGTCTGGCCATTTCCTTACTAGAGAAATTCAATTTGATCAAAGCACATATCCGCTGATCGGACTGGGTTAAATTGGGATATTCTGCGGTTACCTTATTATAAAATTTATCATTTACAGAAGTGAATCTAAGTCTAAACTCTTCCCAATTATTATGGTTATTAATAGAAATTGAACGTAATACCCTTTTAATTTTATCGGCCTCAATAATACCATTATCGCCTTTTAAGGTGGTTTTCAACTCCCTGAGGAACTCGTCTTTTTCAACCAATTGCAAGGCTGATGCAGCCAATTCCTTATTTTTTAATTCGAGTAATTCCTTAGCTTTTTGAATTTCCAATTCCTTATTCCGTTTAATCAATTGTTTTTCTGCTTTATGTTTAGCACGTAATGTTTTCACATAAATTAAGCCGATAATAATCAGAAAAATCAATGTTCCTAAGAGAATAATACGTTGTAGCAAGGAAATTTTATCCTGCTGCTCCAATTGTTCCAAGCGTTGCTTTTGAATTAATGCTTCTTGTCGCTCTTTCTCTACTCGAAACTCATCTTTTATTTCTAAAAGTGATTTATTACTCTCACTTCGGCTATCAAAAAATTGCCGGTCCAAATCTTTGGCCATTTCAAGGTTGGCCAATGATTTTTTGTAGTCTCCCTTGTTGAGATATAAGTGGGCCAGTTTTTCATAAATCAAGGGGGCGAAATCAAAATGACTATTGTACTTTTCTGATATCTGTAGCGCTTCTTGATACTTTTTTTCGCTCTTGGTGAAATCAGAAAGCTCATTGAAAACATCTCCCCAATAAGTATAAACAAGCACTAAATATGAAGGGCGATTATTTTTGAACCAGGGCTCAATTTCATCCATAATAGCCAAGGCTTCTTCATGTTTTTGCTCTTGTGACAGAATAAAGGCCTTTTCAAATTGTAGATAGGACCAATTTATCTGATTTGGAACATCTTTATAATGAGCAAAGCAACTGTCCAAATAAATCTTACCCCTTTCCGGTTCACCCAATTCGCGATACGTAGTGCTTATCAAATAAAAATTACGTGTCAAGTATGTCCTGTCCAATAACCCTTTTCTTACTAGCTCCTGGTTAATTTCTAGGGAAGTCTGCAAATACTCAAAGGCTTCTTCTTTTCTCTTGTAATAACTGTAAAGGCGACCCAAATGACCATAAATGGTTGCTTTGAGTTTTTGATTGTTCGAATCGTCTGCCAAAAATAGTGCAAGCCATAAACCATCATAAGATTTTGCATAGTCCACTTTCTGGCCATAGACATAGGGCATTTCGAGCAGCGCATTTATGGCTAAAACTGTATCTCCGTTTATTAGGGCCTCTTCATGCACTTCTTGAAGCAATGCAATGGATTTATCTGGATCTTTAAAAATAATTTCTTTGGCTTCTCTAAAGATTCTAGATAACTGCACGGAATCCCGTTGTATCTCAGAAGCTCTTAAAAAGGCAGAGGACAGCAGAAGGAAAACTGCGAAACAAAAATCATATCTGTTCCTCCCAATACAAATCATACTTAATTTGATTTTACATTTACCTCAAACAAGTCATGCTTGTCATTGTTATTGATTACAAAAAGTAATTCGTTCCCCTTAGTTTTTACAAGAGCCATATTACGAACGTCCTTATCCGCAAAGAAGCCAGACTTGGCATTGGGTACAAAAGAAAAGTTCCCCTTCCCGTTTCCTTTTAGAAAAGAGCCTATCCCAGCATCTGCCCTTGTTGTTTCGACTTCAGATAGGTAATTATTACCGGCTAGAACCAGGTCGTTATAACCATCCCCATCAAAATCATTGTAAATAATACTGTTTATGGGCGATTGTTGTACTTGGTTTATAAAAGGTTCAAAAGAGAACCCTTCTTTGTCATTATTACGAAAAATCCCTGATCGAAATTCGGTAGCTTGGTAATGCAAGGCCGATTCTATTCTTTTTCCTACTATGCCTGCAACGTCCTTACTGGCAAAATCAGCATAGGAAGGAATCTTTTGTGCCAAATGTGGAATTTGCTGTGTCATACAGGTCTTACCCCGAATGGGAACTTCCCTATCTTCATATTTTTTGGCGAGAACCACATCCACGGTTCCATTGAAATCAAAATCTGTGGTATAAACATGAAATGGTTCTTCCTTCGATGCATGGAACTTATAATTAAGTCCCAAATTCCCAGCAATAATATCTTTGTCCCCATCATTGTCTATATCCTCTATCATAAGCTTGTTCCACCAGCCAACAGCACTTTTAAGTGATTGATAGGCATCACTTTTTTCCAATTTATTATTTTGGTTTACAAAAACCTCGATACCCATCCATTCACCCGTAACCACAAGATCCATCGCATGATCATTATTCAGGTCTGTCCAAAAGGCATCAGTTACCATTCCAATTTTTTCCAATTGTGGAGCCAATTCCTGTGTGGCGATCGTAAATGTTCCCTTATCATTCAATAATAGATAATTGGTCGGTGGGTAGGGGTACTGTGCGGGTATTACCCTTCCACCCACGAACAGATCAATATCCCCATCACGATCATAATCGTTTGCTATGACCACTGAGCCCGAAGAAACCATTTTGGGAAGTTTATTCTCTGTTTTTGTAAATGACCCATCCCCATTATTCAAGTATAATCTATCCTGTAGAAATTGAGGCCATCTGTAAAGTTCATAACTCCCACTTACAACATAAAGGTCTTGATCCCCATCATTATCGGCATCAAAAAAAGTTGCCCCTACATCTTCATAGCCTTTGTCCGATTCGAAATCACTTATCATTTTGATGTTAAAACCTCCCGAGCCTTGGCCTAGCCATAACTGCCCTGGAAAACGTCTTGCGCCACCAAGAAATACATCTTCAAGCCCATCATTATTCACATCGGCTTTTGCAACTGCCGGACCTGTTTGCGACAGTTTATGAGGTAATAAAACCTGTAGTTGATAATCATTGAAATAGAGGTCTTCATGCCAGAAATCAGATTTCCTCTTGTTGAAAATCAATTCCTTTTTTTCAGTTTTGGTTTCTTCCATTAGTGAAGCATCCGAATAATCAACTTCTATTAGATTGTTTATTTTTACGTCATCAATTATTTGTTTTTTACCATCTAACCAAACTATCTCTAATTGACTAATTGTATCATCAGGGTCAAAACCAAAATGAACATAGTTTGAAACCGCCGATAAAAAACCTCGTGTATTGACTAATTGTCTCGTCTGTTGCTGACCACTTTCCAAATAGATATTCGCCTTTACCCCATTTCCGAATAGGTTGGTTTCAGGGCCTTTGAACTTTAATCTTAAAAAGTTGCCCTTGCCCAATTCAACGGCATTATTCTTTAATAGCGTGGCATTATCATTAATGTTATTCACAATCAAATCCAGATCACCGTCATTATCAAAGTCCGCATATGCCGCTCCATTGGAAAAAGTAGTTGTGGAATCAGTCCATATTTTTGAAGTGTCTTCAAAACTTAAATCCCCTTTATTTCTGAAGAAATAATTGGTTAACTTTTGTTGCGGGAACATTTTGGCAAATTCAAAGAAATCCTCTTTGGTAGGCTTTCGATTATTATATCTCAGTATCTGTAGTATTTCATTGTTCTTGTCTTTATCTATTACATCCCTGAAAACACCATTGGTTACATAGATGTCATTGAATCCATCCAAATCAAAATCAGCGGAAAGTAAGGCCCAACTCCAATCAGTGTCTCCTACTCCGGCCATTTTACTAACTTCACTGAAAGTGCCATTGCCATTATTAATATGCAACATGTTATGCATATATTGATAATGATAACCACCCGCAACCATTTTCTCGAAGGTTTCAATAGATGTCATACCCATGGTGGTTTTGGATCTAACATAATCTTCAGGATTCATATCCAAGGTCATTAAATCCAATAGCCCATCATTGTTTATATCGGCAATATCGCCTCCCATACTATTGAATGACATATGCTTTACCAGTACATCCCTGCTTTCTGTGAAAGTACCATCACCATTGTTTAGCAAGGCAAAGTCAGGAGTATTGAAATCGTTATTTACATAAATATCGAGCCAACCATCATTATTGAAATCGGCTATTTCCGGATTTAACCCAAACCCTGATTCTGGGAATATCCCCGCTTTTTTTGATACATCGGTGAAATGGCCTGTCCCATCATTATTATATAACCTATCGCTGCCTCTTTGGGCAATGGTCTCGGGATCCGATCGTAATTTTACCAGGTCACGAACATCGGTTTGTTTTCTACTAACAATATCTGATGCATTGGATACATAAACGTCTAAGTCGTTATCATTGTCATAATCAAAAAATATGGCGTTTATGGTCCTGTTATCATCGGCTAAACCGCGTGAGGCCGCTGTTTCAGAGAAAGTTAGATCGCCATTGTTTATATAAAGCATATTGGCAAACTCATTGTTAGCGTTAATTGCACCACCTCGAGATAGATAAATATCGAGGTAGCCGTCATTGTTAACATCAACCACAGTAACCCCCGTGTCAAAACCTTCTCTTTTCTCAATACCTGCTTTTTCAGAAATATCCTCGAATTTGAAGTTGCCTTTGTTTAAATAGAGTTTATTATCATGTAGGTTTGAGGTAAGAAAGATATCAACTAAGCCATCATTATTAAAATCCGCAGTCGCTACACCACCTCCAATGTACGTATAATTGTACTGAAAATAGTTGGACTCGAGTGTTTCTTCGAGCTTATTCATAAAATAGATTCCCGATTCACTGGGGGACACGGTTGTGAAGAGTTTTTCTTCAACACGCTCATTGGAAGACGCTATATTATTTTCGTTCTTTTTCTTACATGAATGAATAGTTAAGAGAAGAAGAAGAATCGTAATTATTTCAGCCCTTCGAACTTTATCGAAGATATTTAATAAGACCATAAAGATCATATGTTTTACAGTTAAACGTGAAATACTAAGGTACAAAGATTATGCTAGTTAGGCAGCCCTATTGTGGTACATTTGGACCTCAGTGTGAGGCTTAATCATTAAGAAAGCAATAAGATTATTAAACCCATTGCACTTCTTAGGCCAAACAAACTAAATCATACTGCTTAAATTTCCCAAACCGGATAGTAAAACTTCGAAAATCTATATACCAATTCCTCAAAAGGAGGTACTATTAATTTGTTGCTAATAAGAAAATAATTAGATTCGTTTATCTAATAAATAGCAGTATTTTACAATTTAATTAGTTAAAAATGACTTTCAAAAAAAGAGTGTTAAAATATACCATTTGGATTCTTCTTATTGTTGTTGCCAGTTCTTTGTTAGGATACTATTATATAAGAAATTCTTGGGAGGATTTTGTTACACAAAAAGAGCTAACAGAATTTATTACCAAAGTGAAGTACGCAAATGAAATGCCCGAAAGGTTCTACGGATTATATGAAAATGAACATCCAAATATTTTATCCTCTAATTTAAACAAGCAGATACGAAGCAGTTTAATTTCGGATGATTTCACCAAAAACCCATGTCTTTTGGCCGCAATGATTTCAGAGATTAGTCGCAAAGACGCTGATAGTACAAAAATCTCTAACCGAAAGGCGTACACTTTGGCTTGGAAACTGGAAGAAGAAGCAACGCAAAAGGAATGTTTGAATTGGGTCTTGGAGAACTATAAATTTGATCTATATATTCATGGAGTAGAGGAAGTTGCTCATTTTTATTTTAAAAAAGAGGTATCAGAACTAAGTGACAGAGAGTTATCTGATATCATCGCTTTAATGAAAAAACCCAGCATTGTTAGTGTTCCTGATAGGTCGAATGAAGCGATGCATTAAGTTACTTGATTAAATTCTCTAATTTCACCCAAGAAATATTATTTCTTTCCGTTATATCTGATTCCTTTGGTCCAATATTTACATTAAAAGATCCCAAGAAAACGTCTAGATCACCATCTTTGTCATAGTCGGATACGTCTAAGGTTTGCCATCTAAAATCCGGGAGTCCCTTAATATATTGTGTCTTAAATCTTAAATCTCCTTCATTCGATAGTAATTGAACACTTTTGAACTTTGGATCTGCAAAGTCACCGAAATTAGAAATCGCAAGAATATCAGTATCACCGTCCAGATCAAAATCTTCAGCCCTAATTTTGCTAAGCCCATGGATGGGTAAAAAACAGTCTTCTGAGAATTCTTTATCACCTTTATTCAACAATATCCTTACACCATGGAAATTCTTAAGCACTAGCGATAAATCCGCATTATCCCCATTGCCAATAATAATATCCTTAAGGCCATCATCATTTAAATCGGTCAGCTCAAAATCAACTGATCCAAAGGCTGGCTGAAATTGAATTACTTTCTTGCCAGTAAAGGAATTATTTTCATAATCCCAAATCATGATCTGTTCATGTTCCTGGGCAAATAAAACTACAATTTCGTTCTCCTCATCAGCGTCCATATTTGCTAATTCGACCTTTATTGCCCCAGACATTGGATGAATTATTCGTTTGGTATAGGTGCCATTCCTTAAATTTTCGTATAATGAAAAATCGCCTATATTATTTCCATAGTTACATATGAATACATCGTCATATCCGTCTAAATTTAGATCATTGATCAAGAAATCCACTGGCCTTGTTAAGCCGTCAATAGAAATATCATTGATCTTTAGCCTTCCTTCTGCTTCATCTGAGGGTTTTAGGTTTCCTATTGTTAGGATATAATTCAATGAATCCTTAAATTCTATTTTAACCGGCGGGCTTTCCAATTTTTCAGTTTTAAGAATATCCCCGTTACTATCGACAGTTACTAATGTAGAATCACCGGCGTTCCCTAAAAACAAAATGTCGTTTTTAGCATCATAAGAGGTCATAGAAATTACGGACAAAGAATCAATCGTATAAATATGTGGCTCAAATAAGCTGCTTTGGGATTGTTCTTTAATCAAGTATTTAGGGATACTGTTTTCAGATTGGTTCAAATAATAATGTACTATTCTATCCCAATCTTCTTGCGGCATTAATGGGTTTAAATTATTTATGGCTTCATCATCGCCATAAGCATATAGTGGACCATGCGACATCCCCATTTGCAAACCCATATTCGGCAATATTTTTTCCCCCCATATTCTTCTTGGCAATATTTTGGGATCTGGAAATTTATGGCAAGAGGCGCAATAAGATTTAGCCAATTTTTCCCCTTCTGCATGTTTGTCCTCCTTGGTACAACTTACAGAAAATATTAAAAAAACAAAACCCAAAACAATTTGAGAAATAGTAATGGGTTTTATGTTCTTCGCTGGAATTAGCATTGAGGAATGTAGATTTTTTGCCTATTTATTGAAGTCAAAGTAGTGTTTATTTATATATAATCAATATGAATCCCTTTTTAAATAACATAGCGGCAAAATTTATTTCTAAATCTTACCGCTATGATCAAACTAACTCAAAACTAACTCAAAAACAATCTTTTAATTCCCCAGATTAGGATTTTGTTCTATTTCCTGTAACGGTATTGGTGCAAAATAATTATCCGTTCCTAAAGATCCTAAAATTGGGTTTTGGGCCGATGTTAAAGGCAATGGAGTACCGACACCATTTTCATCATAAGCAGTACCAATAGAAACCTGTGGATCTCTATTGCCCAATGCTTCCTGAACTTTTTCCTTACGCACTAGATCGTTCCAACGAATGAATTCTCCGGCAAATTCCCATTTTCTTTCTGTAAAGGCCAAATCCTGAATAGAACCGTCCGCTGCTGATAAATCACTTGCCGCCGGAGTACCTATATCAAGCCCCTCTGCTCTCCTATGAACCATATTCAAGGCTTCCCAAGCATCTGCACTAGCTGAACCTGCTTCCCCGGAAGCTTCGGCATATATTAACAAGACCTCTGCATATCTCATAAACAAATCACTTCTCAAGGTTTGAAATTGTGCCCAATCGCCATCACCCAATGCTCCAACGATTTTTCTTAAAATAGGATTTTGCTGATCTCTAAACTCTTCCCAACGAAGCATGCTGGTTGGATTGTTTATATCAATTGCCCCATTGTCCGCCACTGGTAGCTCAGCATAATATGTAGCGTCTTTACGAACGCCTTCGGGCATATCCTCAAAAAAGCGGATTTCAGCAAAAGTCTCTTGCCAGCCATTCAAGCCTGGATCAGAAGGTAATCCTAGTTTTCCCATCTTACGATTGCTAAGATTTCCAGCAGATTGACTATATGCAATCGTAAAGACGCCTTCTTGCGTAAATCTTCCTTCCAATGACCATAATTTAGCTAAATCCGGTTCTAATCCAAAACCATGGGCAGCGGCATTATCAATAACTGATTTAGCACTTGATGCAGCTTGTGCATATTTACCGGTATCATTTAATGGAAAACCTGCCCAGTCCATATATAATCTTGCTAAAAAGGCCCTTGCGGTCCCCTTGCTTGGTGTAGTAGATCCCACAAATGCGCTCTGTACTGGTAATCTTGATTCAGCTTCCAAAAGATCACTCTCTATTTGTTCAAAAACCTCTAATTGCGAAGCCAATGGAGGTTGTTGAAATGGATCAACTTCCAAAACCAATGGAATTCTGCCATGTATACGCATTAAGTGATTGAACATAATTGCTCTCAAAAAATATGTTTCGCCTATTAATCTATCTTGTTTTGTAGGATCTGGATCAGACAATGTTTGCCCCTCTATACTTTGTAAAACTGTATTCGCAGCACGAATCATCTCATAAACCCCCCTCCAGTTCGTTAAGGTCCTGGAATTCTCAGGTGTCACAAATCGTTGGTCATATTCCCTAAAATCAGCTTTATTACTAGCGACGTGCGTAGTAATATCATCTCCTGACCAACCGTTTACGTAAAAGGTAGACATCCAAGCTGCTTTGTTCAGCTTACCATAAATACCCGTAACGCCCAATTCTAACTGCGGCATAGAACTATAAGTCACAACTTGTAATTGGGAAGCAGCGGGATTTTCATCAAGATCAAACTGCTCACAGCTATTAAAACTTAGTGCAATAGCTGCAAGGCAAAAGACCCCTAAAAGTTCTTTAAATGATGTATAAATTCTTATTGTTTTCATGTTTTCGATATATTTTTCTATTAGCATTTTTTTTAGAATCCAAGTTTAACACCCAAGGTAAAAGTTCTTGGATTAGGATAAGCTCCAACGTTAATACCGGGGGCAACGTCTGCATTCCCTTGATTGTTCGTTCTTCTGGAGGATAACTCCGGGTCGTAACCACTATAATCCGTGATCAAGAACAGATTCTGACCACCACCATAGATCTTTAGGGAAGTGTCTCCCAACCATGATATATCTTGGAAAGTATAGCCTAAAGTAAGGTTGCTTAACCTTACGAAATCCCCTTTTTCAACATATCTTGAAGAGTTGAAAAACTGTACAGTTGCAGGGATATCGGTTTCGTTACTCGGCGTCCATTGATTTACCTGGTCTGATGCCAAGAAACTTCTTGAATCACCCGCTCCACCGGTAATCTGCGCTTGCATTAAATTGTAGACATCAAAACCGTGAGAACCATTTATAAAGATGTTCAAATCCAAGTTTTTGTACGTAAGGGTATTATTGAAACCCCATGAGAATTTAGGGGTACCATTACCAATGGCGCTAAAAA
>CAZHJO010000048.1:0-11529 GCA_964532755.1 uncultured Maribacter sp.
AGCGATACGCTCTTCCCCTAGAGTGTATCTTATGGCATTTATACAGTATACCCCAACATCGTACAAAAGTCCCCCGCCTAGCTCTTTGTCCATTCTCCAAGTGTCTCCAGGATTGGTAATATTAAAGCCAACATGTGCTTTTACCTCTTTGATTTTACCAAATGGTTTTGTTCTGGACCAATTGATAATTTGTTGGGTATTGGGCTCATGCTGCATTCGATACCCGATAGATAGTTTTACTTTGTTCTTGGTGCAGGCATCAATAATCGCTTGACATTCCTTTGCCGTTTTTGCCATGGGTTTTTCGCACCATACATGTTTGCCCGTATTCGCTGCTTTTATGGCATACTCCGCATGAAGTCCGGTAGGAAGCACAATGTAAATAACATCAATATCCGGATTGTCCGCAATGCCATTCATATTTTGATAGTTGTAGACGTTCTTGTCAGGAATTCCATATCTCTTTTGCCATACCGGTATTTTTGAAGGACTTCCCGTGACTATTCCCCTGAGCTCGCAGTACTGTGTTAGTTGCAAGGCCGGGGCCAGTAGATTGGAACTATAATTCCCCAAACCCACCAAACAAACCCCTAACTTTTCCTTTTTAGGGCTAATCTTAAAAGCATATTGGGGCAATATACAAAGTCCGCCAAGTAAAATTCCCGTCTGTTTTACAAAGGTTCTTCTTTTCTGCATGACATGAAAATTTTTCGATTTGATATAGGTTCCTTACAATATAGTCAAAATCCAAAGCCGTCAATTGCAATTTAAGAGTTCCTTATGATTCAATTGCTTTTCACAAGAATACACTGTAGTTTTATCAACTAATATTCTAATCAAAAGCTTAAAAAATATTCCATGTCAATAAAACCAACTTTTATAAAAGACCTATCCTTACCGGCAATAGCAGCACCAATGTTCTTGATATCCGGACCCAAGTTGGTGATTGAATGCTGTAAAAACGGAATTGTAGGCACCTTCCCTGCCCTTAACCAACGTACCAGCGAGGGATTTGAAGAATGGCTCATCGAAATCAAAACCGCCCTAGCCAAGTTCGAAAAAGAGACAGGCAAAAAAGCGGCCCCTTATGGGGTAAATCTTATTGTGCATCCTACAAATCCAAGGTTAGAGGCCGACATTAAAATTTGTGCAAAACATAAGGTCCCCCTGATTATCACGTCACTTGGTGCGGTTTCCCAAGTTGTTGACGCTATACATAGCTACGGAGGTTTAGTATTCCACGATGTGATCAAGAAGAGACATGCGCAAAAAGCGGCAGGTGCAGGGGTAGACGGACTCATATTGGTATCAGCTGGGGCGGGAGGTCACGCAGGGACCATCAACCCGATGACCTTGGTAGCCGAGATCAAAAAATTCTATGATAAAACAATCATTCTTTCAGGATGTATAAGTACGGGTCGGGATATTGCATCAGCCCTGCAAATGGGTGCGGACTTGGCCTATATGGGTACACGATTCATAAATGTAAAAGAAAGTAAAGCACCGGACGAATATCGCAAAATGATAGTGGAGTCTGGTGCAAGTGATGTGATTTATACGGCCTCCATTTCCGGGGTACATGCAAATTTCTTGGGAGCCAGTCTAAAAGCTGCCGGGATTACCGAGGAAGATTTGAAAAAAGACACCAAAATAGATTTTGGGAAAGAATTGGATACCGAGGCAAAGGCGTGGAAGAACATTTGGTCTGCCGGGCAAGGTGTGGCCACAATAGAAAATGTGGTTCCTGTTTCTGAACTTGTGAATTCCTTGAAATCGGAATTTAAATCAGCTATCGAAGAGCAAGCCAAATTATTAGAGACCTTTCCTAAATAAAATGAGTTACCTATGTATGTAAAACGAAACATAAGCTGGAATATCTTAATACGATATTCATGGAAAAATTTGATATTCTTCTCCCTATGGGCTTTGGCCATATTCTCAGTATATCTTTTTCTTGGATGGAAACATATAGATATTCCTTTTCAGCCCCTAAGTATTATCGGTATTGCAGTAGCCTTTTATATAGGATTCAAAAATAGCCAGAGTTATGATCGTTTTTGGGAAGGGCGAAAAATTTGGGGTGGTATCGTCAATTATTCAAGAACATGGGCAATCAACGTTTTGAGTTATATTGAAAATGACCCAGAAGCGCAACGAATTTTAATTTATCGGCATTTGGCCTGGATAAATGCCCTTCGTATTCAATTACGGCAACCTAGTAGTTTTTCGATAAAAGAGAATAGGGCCGTTGAAAAGATCTTTGACCGACATGGTGAACGAAATCCGGTTTGTTCCGGATTGGATAGTTTTTTAAGTCCCGAAGAAGATGCGGACCTTGAAAACCGAAAAAATGTCGCTACACACCTCATTAAAAATCAAGGATTGCACCTGAAAAAATTATTGAACGAGGAGAAAATAACAGAGTTCGATAAGCAGATATTCCATAACAATTTGGAGGAAATGTATAACCTACAAGGCAAATGTGAACGCATCAAGAATACCCCATTCCCACGACAATACGCCTATTTTAGTACCTTATTTACCTGGTTGTTCGTGCTGTTACTCCCTTTTGGGCTATTGAACGTATTCGAAAATCAGTTGCTCGAAATAAGACCAACGAATATATGGTGGTTCATGTCTCTAATGATCTTCTTTTCAGTATTGATTTCTTGGATATTTACCAGTATGGAAAAAATTGGAAGCAATAGTGAAGATCCTTTTGAAGGTCGTATAAATGATGTCCCAATGACGGCACTTTGCCGAACTATTGAGATCGATTTAAGGGATATGCTCAACGAGGACAACCTTCCGGATAAGGTACAGGCAAAAGATAATATTTTGTACTAATGCCGCTTGTTCCTTCGGATTACAATCCCCCATTCCTATTTAAAAACGGGCATTTTTCGACTATCTATTCGGGACTGGTCAGAAAGGTAGATGGCGTATCCCAGGAACGGGAAAGAATTCAACTACCGGATGGTGATTTTTTGGATTTGGACTGGAGTTTTCCCCAAAAACCAACCAACAGAGTAATGATCCTTTTACACGGGTTGGAAGGTAATGCTCAAAGACCGTATATCACGGGGAGTGCCAAACAAGCTAATTTTCACGGGTATGACGCCTGTGCAGTGAATTTTCGTACTTGCAGCGGAGAAATCAACAGGCTATACCGCTCCTATCATTCTGGGGCAACTGAGGATTTAGAAGCCGTAATTCAACATATCCTGAAATTGGACAAATACAGCCAGCTCTTTATAAAAGGCTTTAGCCTGGGTGGGAATATGGCCCTAAAATATCTTGGGGAAGAAAGAATCGTTCCCAAAGAAATAAAAGGGGTGATCGCTGTATCAGTGCCGTGCAGCCTTCACAGTTCATTGGTACAGTTGCTACAACCCAAGAACTATTTATATGCCAAGCGTTTTAAAGATCATTTAAAAGCAAAAATGCGGAAGAAACAACTATTGTTTCCTTCAAAAATTTCCGATGGGGATATCAAAAACGTGAAAACACTGAAAGACTTTGATGATATCTATACCAGCAGGGCACATGGGTTTAAAGATGCCATGGACTATTATGCGCAATGCAGTTCATTACAGTTTTTGCCAAAAATCACAATTCCCGCGCTCATCATAAATGCTAAAAACGATTCGTTTCTAGGGCCGGAATGTTACCCTTACAAAGAAGCTGACGATAACAATTCACTTTATTTGGAGGTGCCAAATTCTGGCGGGCATGTTGGGTTCTACGGAAAACAAAATATAAGCTATACAGAAAAAAGGGTTATAAAATTCTTTGATGGGATCTGAACTATAATAGTAATGATTCATTTCATTATCTTAGGGGCTTCAAAAAACAAAGACATGAAAAGAATTCTAGCTGTTATGGCCATGGGAGCCCTCATCATGGGCTGCGGTGAAAAAAAAGAGGATAAAAAAGGTGGTTTTGAAATGAACCGCACCAAAAAGGAAGTGAAGGCTGAATCAGCTTCCGAGGAAGTCCCTATGGATCTGAACAACAAGGGTGTAGGCCCGATAACCTCAGTGGAATTCGGGGCTGAAATTGATGCGGAAATGGCTGCCAAAGGAGAGGAGATCTTTAGCACTATTTGTATGGCTTGCCATATGGCCGAACAACGAATGATCGGCCCAGCGTTAAAAGGGGTATATGAAAGACGAAGTCCTGAATGGGTAATGAATATGATCTTGAATCCTGATGGAATGCTCAAGGAAGACCCTATTGCAATAGCCTTATTAAAAGAATACAATAATGCCATAATGTTGAACCAAAACCTTTCTGAAGAGGATACCAGAGCAGTAGCGGAATATTTGCGCACACTGTAATATTTAAAACAACATGTTTTGATGCTGTTGGTCCTCTAATTAGAAGGATAACAGCATTTTTTATTATTTACAAGTTTTTATAGGGGATAACGCAAAAAGGAAGGCAGAAGAAACTAAAAATGACAATCGAGGAATTAGGATTTAACGAAAACCTGGAGCGATATATAAAAGAACAGCATTTAAATTCATTTGAAGTTGGTCGCGTAATATTGGAACATAAGGAAAGGTATGTTGTCAAGACGGCAGAGACTGAGCTTGATGCTGAACTTATCGGTAATTTAAGGTTTATGGCGGAAAGTAGACATGACTTTCCTGCAGTTGGTGATTGGGTTGCTTTTTCCCGATATGATGATGGTAAAGCATTAATTCACGCTATTTTTCCCCGAAATTCGATTATAGAACGGAAGGCAGTTGGCAAATCAGGGCAAATACAAATAATAGCCACAAATGTTGACTACGGATTAATCGTCCAAGCAGTTGACAGGGACTTTAATTTGAACAGATTAGAAAGGTATTTGACCATTTGCAATGCTTCAAATGTTGAACCTCTCATTGTGCTGAGCAAAATAGATTTGATACAGGAATCTGAACTGGAAGCTCTGACAACTCAAATTAAGCTGCGAATCAAGGAGGTTCCCATATATACGGTAAGCAATCAAACCAAGGGATATGTTGAACTGGAATCTATAATTCAAACTGGGAAAACGTATTGTTTACTAGGCTCTTCCGGAGTTGGAAAATCTACCCTGCTTAATAGCCTCTTGGGTGAACAACAAATGAAAACGGGAGAAATAAGTTCGAGTGTAAACAAAGGAAAGCATGTGACCAGCCACCGTGAACTTCTCGTTTTGCAAAGTGGAGGTATCTTAATAGATAATCCCGGAATGAGAGAAGTTGGAATCGCCGATACTTCCCATGGCTTGGAGACTACCTTCGAATCCATCGTCGAATATGCCGAAAATTGCAGATTCAAGGATTGTACCCATACCCACGAAAAAGATTGTGCCGTGTTGAACGCAATCAAAAATGGAGAAATTGATGAAGATGCCTATTCTAATTTCCTAAAAATGGAAAAAGAAAAAATGCATTTTGAATCCGACGCAATTGAGCGCAAAAAGAAGGACAAGGACTTTGGAAAAATGATCAAGAAGGTTAAAAAACAGAGAAAAGATATGAAGTACTAACTATGAACTCGTTTAGCCTTTTTTAATTAGCTAAAAAAATAGCAAGTCCAAACATTGAATATATAAAATTATCTGAATCGAAATGTCCCAAAAATCAAGGCTTACAGCGATAGCAAAACTCTTCTTTAAGTTGGGATGCATTTCTTTTGGAGGTCCCGCTGCCCATATTGCAATGATGGAGGATGAAGTTGTCACCAAAAGAAAATGGATGACCCAAGCTCATTTTTTAGATCTTATTGGGGCCACAAATCTGATTCCGGGACCCAACTCCACTGAAATGACCATGCATTGTGGCTATGAGCGCGGAGGTTGGAAAGGGCTTTTTATCGCAGGTCTTTGTTTTATTTTCCCTGCAGTGGTGATTACTTCAATTTTTGCATGGTTGTACCTTGAATATGGACAACTTCCAGAAGTAGAACCCTTTATTTATGGCATAAAACCTGCAGTTATCTCTATTATTTTAATGGCGGCGTATCGCTTGGGCAAAAAAGCCATAAAAACCAACGAACTGATATTCTTGGGTATTATTACCCTGGTTGCATGTTTGTTGGGGATAAATGAAATCATTGCCCTTTTCGGTAGTGGCCTATTGGGTCTGCTCCTCTATTTTGTAAGAAAAAGGACCAGCACGCTGCATAGTATTTGGCCCCTCTTGCTTTTACAGGTCAGCGATCCTTTGAAAATAGGGACACTTAAAATATTTCTGACCTTCTTAAAAGTAGGTGCCATACTTTATGGCAGTGGATATGTGCTGTTTGCCTTCCTCGATTCAGAATTGGTTACCAACGGTTGGTTAACACGACAGGCATTGATCGATGCCGTAGCAGTTGGTCAGATGACACCCGGACCCGTATTATCTACAGCCACCTTCATAGGCTGGCAAATGAATGGTGTTACAGGAGCATTGGCCGCAACCATTGGGATTTTTCTTCCTTCGTTTTTGTTTGTTTTGATATTGAATCCCTTAATTCCTAGAATGCGTAAGTCCAATATCGTCAGTGCGATTTTGGACGCTGTAAACGTTGCTGCAGTTGCATTGATCCTCGCTGTTTGCATAGAAATGGGAAAAGATACCTTAACGGATTGGCGAACGATACTGATTGCTATTGCCAGTTTGTTTACTGTTTTTTATTTCAAAAAACTCAATAGTGCATTTATCGTAATGGGAGGAGCGCTCATTGGATATGTCCTGACTTTGTTTTAGTCGGCAATAGATAATATAATTGCTTCCCAATACGAATCTTACGTGTTATAAATTATCGACAACCACTTTATAGGTTGGATCTTCCAATACATTCACATCAATAATATCATCGGCATTCTTTAAAAGACGAATACAGTCCTTGCTCAAATGTTTTAAATGTATTTTCTTGCCCGCCTTGGCATAGCGTTCCGTAATTTTGTTCAAGGCTTCAATCCCGGACATATCGGCAACACGGCTTTCTTGAAAATCTATAATCACTTCCTCTGGATCATTTTGTACATCAAATTTTTCAGCAAAAAGGGTCGTTGAGCCAAAGAACAGTGGGCCGTAAATTTCATAGTGCTTTATGCCATTGTCATCAATATATTTCCTTGCCCGAATACGTTTTGCATTCTCCCAAGAGTAGGCCAATGCGGAAATTATAACACCAAACAATACAGCGATGGCCAAGTTATGGGTTATGGCCGTGATCAATGTAACCAAGACCATGACAATCACATCTGAATTCGGCATTTTACGAAATGTTTTGAAACTCGCCCATTCAAAGGTGCCGATGGCCACCATGAACATTAGGCCTACTAAAGCGGCCATTGGCAAACGCTCGATCAAACTAGATCCAAACATGATAAATACCAATAACATCACCGCTGCCGTTATTCCGGACAATCGTGCACGTGCTCCTGAGGAGGTATTGATCAAACTCTGACCGATCATGGCGCAACCTCCCATTCCAGACAAAAATCCCGAGAGGATATTTGCCGTTCCTTGAGCTACACATTCCTTATTTCCACTACCGCGGGTATCGGTTATCTCATCAATAATATTCAATGTAAGTAGACTTTCGGTCAATCCTACAACAGCTACAATGACCGAGAATGGGAAAATGATTTTCAATGTTTCCCAGTTAAATGGAATTTCCGGAATTGATAGCGGTGGAAAGCCGCCTTGAATAGTCTGCCCTTCTTTCATCGTATCTGCAACGGTAAGCGTATCAATTCCGAACCCTAAAACAATTGCTGAAACAACTACAATGGCCAACAGGGAAGACGGAATTGCCTTTGTCAATTTCGGGAATCCCCAGATAATCAACATGGTCAACAGCGTGAGTCCCAACATGGTATAAAAAGAAGCACCAGTTAAAAGCTCATCCGTACCTTTTTGATAAAAGTTGGGAAACTGCGCCATGAAAATAATAATGGCGAGTCCGTTTACGAACCCGAACATAACAGGGTGTGGCACTAAACGAATGAATTTACCCAAACGTAAAAAACCGGCAACCATCTGTAAGAGCCCGGCGATGATCACCGTTGCAAAAACGTAATGCAAGATATTCTCGGGTTCAATACCCGGAAAGGTATCCTTAAGCTCTAAGATCAAACCGATAAAAATAACCGCAACAGCTCCGGTCGCGCCTGATATCATTCCTGGCCTACCACCGAATATAGACGTGATCAAGGCTAGCACGAATGCGGCATATAAACCTGTTAATGGAGAAAATCCAGGGATCAATGCAAAGGCTATTGCCTCTGGCACCAAAGCCAAGGCAACGGTTAGTCCTGATAAAACTTCAGTTTTATAATCTACTTTCTGCTTAAAATCGAATATATTCAAATACTTCTTCACACCCAGGAATTTAAGGGCGCAAAAATAGTATTAAAAGTTGGTTTGACCTTAAAACAGTTAATTATTGGGAAATTGGCAACTTACCAAGGTTTTAATCCCAACAATTTCTCTCCAAGCGGCGATAATTTGGCAGTTTCATATTTCTCTTGCTCCCATTTTCGGGGATCTCCGGGAAACGCATAACCTTCAGGGGCGATTCTGTTCTTCCATGAATTAACACGCCAATTCTTTAAAGCTTCGTTTTCCTCTTCAGCTGGCATCATAGAAATATACTGGGCAATTCGAACTTTGTCCTTGGATTTGTTGGGCCTAATTCCATGGGGCTCGGTACTATTGAAGATCAATAAATCACCTGCTTCCAACTTTACTTTTACGATTTTTTCCTCTAGACCAGTAGTATCAGGTTGAAAACGATCCCGGTCTTCAGGCTGCGTTAATTTCCAGGTATCGTAATTCCTATAGAGCCAAGGAATACATTGAAAACCACCCATATGTTCATCGGTCTGGTCAGCCAATGCCAAAACTCCTTGTACATTTTGAGGCTTGGTCTCAGGGTCATAATCCCAATGAATAAATCCCTTTTGTTCATGACCGGGCCTGTTTGGAAAATTCAGGTTGGCACGATCAATGGTCACCCAAAGTTTTTCAGTACCCCAAACGTCAACAAAAGCATCATAAATACGTTGCATTTGTCTATTATTCCATAAATGTTGATGGTTATAAACCTCGACCATTCCGGTACCCGTCAACTCTTTCATTTTCATTTCAGCCCTAGGCGGGACATACCATGATTCTTGATCTTTTGCGTCTTTTTCCTCAAATTCCCAAAGAAAATCAGCAGTTCTCTTGGCCTGGTCTTTAGGAACCGCATTCTTTATAACGATATAGCCGTTATGCATCCAGAATTTCCAATCTTCTTCACTCATAACCCTCAAAGGCTTGCCATTAGATCGATCATTCAAGCTTAACTTACTACTTGTAGCGGTTGTAGGATTACCAGGAATCTCCTCATGTGCCTTATTGGCCATCTCTAATTTAGTGTTGACTTTTGCCATGACTTTTTTTTTCTAGTTGAATTGACGAGGTAAAACTAAGAATCAACTTATAACTACTCAACCGCAATATTGACCATTATTTGAACTATTTTGATTTTTTAGTCTATTTTTTATTACTATTTGGACAATTTAGTTAAATTTAAGGATGAAAATTCAGTTAGAAACCTTTAAGACCGACAGTAAAAGTCCTTTTCGGCTTTTGCACAACCCCAGATTGAATACTCTTTTCTACTGGCATTTTCATCCCGAATATGAGCTGGTCTATATTGAAGGAGCAAGTGCCACACGACATGTGGGCGATCATATATCTACCTATCAAGATAGTGATTTGGTTTTCATAGGCTCTAATATTCCACACTTGAACTTTGACTATGGTGTGCAAACGGATTATCACAAGGAGGTCTTGCACATTAAGTCTTTTTTCAGGAATATGGTCATAGGTGAAATTCCCGAACTCTCAGGAATTATGGAACTGTTTGAAAAATCTGTTCATGGCATTGCCTTCTTTGGCGAAACCAAGATAAATGTGGGTAACCGCCTGAAAAAACTCCATCTACTTTCTTCATTTGATCTGTTTATTGAAATTGTTCAAATACTAAAGATCTTGTCTACCAGTCAAGACTTTGAATTGCTGCACGACCAACCCTTTATTGTCAAGTACAATGAGAAGGAACAGAAAAGATTACGCCATATTTATGCTTTTGTCGACAAAAATTATCATCGAAAAATAAATATTGATGAAATTGCAGCGGAATGTAATTTAGGCAAGGAAGCCTTCTGTAGGTATTTTAAAAGGGCTACCGGGAATACTTTTGTTGGGTTTTTAAATCAATATAAGATCAGCCAGGCCAAACGATTATTGTTGGCGGGAAAAAATGTGGGGGAAACCTGTTTTGAATGTGGTTTTGAAAGTCTTTCGTATTTTAATAGAACCTTCAAAAAGGTTACCAATGAAAACCCCTCTGAATTTAAAAAGAAATTGGCATCAAACTTGGTATAACATTAAAGAGAAAAAATCAATAAAGGGCAATGATCCCACACATAAAATAATACCTTTCTAGACCGTTGTTTCAATGCTAATATCTAACTTGATGGATATAATCCAAGAAAATCAAAATTATATTTTAATCCTAGACCTATAACAAATACCAGATCCTAATTTTAATCGTAATGCGCAAATCATATTTTTTATTGCTATTATTTCTTCTTGGACATTCTTTCCGAGGTGCGGGCCAAGAATCGAATAAGCCCAAATTGGTTGTTGGTGTAATTATTGACCAAATGGGTTTTGACCAATTGTATAAATATAAGGACAGATATGGGGAAACCGGATTTAATAGGTTGTTTAAGGAGGGATTCAACTTTAAAAACACGAATGTGAACTATATTCCTTCGGAAACTGCCCCAGGCCATGCCTCCATTTACACCGGAACGACTCCAGCTTATCATGGCATTATCGGAAATAGTTGGTATTTCAGGGCTTTGGACAATTATGTGGGCAATGTCAGTGATTTTACCGAGAAAATCGTAGGTTCTATTACAGAGAATCCTAATGGTGTTTCACCTATAAATCTTGCTGCGACTACGATAACGGACGAATTAAGACTTAGGAGTAAATTCAAATCAAAGGTCATTAGCGTATCCATCAAGGACAGGGCCGCCATACTACCTGGAGGAAAGTCTGCCAATGCCGCCTACTGGTACGATTGGGAATCCAGTCCCGGCTATTTTGTAAGTAGTTCCTTTTACATGAAAAAAGTACCCAAATGGGTTTCCAAGTTTAATGAATTGGGGAAATCAGATACGTATCTCAACCAAACCTGGAATACATTATATCCGCTATCTACCTACACCGCCAGTTCCCCTGACAACAATAAATATGAACCTTCCTTAGCTGGCAAGTCGAGTCCTACATTTCCATATGACTTTAAAGCCATGCGTGAAAGGGTCAAGGCACGCGGCACAGAATATCGTTTACTTTGGGTATCCCCAGCTGGTAATTCCCTGTTGACCGAATTTGCCATTGCGGCCATAGAAAATGAAGAATTAGGGACAGATGATTATCCAGATTTATTGAATGTAAGTTACTCGATCACAGATGTAATTGGACATACTTTTGGACC
>CAZHJO010000049.1:0-11490 GCA_964532755.1 uncultured Maribacter sp.
GTCAATTTGCCGATGGGCTTTACTGGAGCGCCACCCCATACGATGACTATCAGGCACGACTTTTACGATTTCGTGATGGTAATACATCCTATCATTATAATAAAGAAGCCGAACATCGAAAATTCCTAGTTAGGGCCGTTCGGGACTTTAGTCAATAACTGGATAAAATACTTATTACCACAAGTCTGCCTGCAACCAAAAGGCATGAGGAGCGAATTGTTGGCAGCGTAGCTCTATTCGAGCCTATGACCGGATTCTCAAAGTTTTACACACTTTTGCAGATTTTGAATTTACTACTCGGGTAAGCCCCAATAACATTCGTGAAGCGATTTAGTATGGGTGCTTGGACAAGTAGGGATGGTTGGGGTAAACAATAATACGTACTAAGAGTAATCAAAATGACTAGGCGGTCTCAATTTTATTCACGGCATCCAAATTCAATTCCTTAATACTTACTTGACGCATTTCTATCTTTCTGATTTTTCCAGTCACTGTCATTGGAAATTCCTTTGTAAATTTAAAATATGTAGGTACCTTAAAATGTGCAATTTTACCTTTACAGAAATCCATAAATTCTTTAACAGTTGCATTCTCATCTTCTTTAAGTTTTATCCAGGCCATCACAACCTCCCCGTATTTTACATCGGGTACCCCTATGACCTTAACATCGCTTACTTTGGGATTAGTAAATAAAAATTCCTCAATTTCCATTGGATAAATATTTTCACCACCTCTGATAATCATATCTTTTATACGACCCACAATATTTATATAGCCTTCCTCATCCATCGTGGCCAGATCTTCAGTGTGCATCCATCGGGCCGAATCAATCGCTTTTTTAGTTTGTTCTTCATCATTCCAATATCCCAACATTACACTATATCCTCTTGTACAAAGTTCACCTGTGGTACCTAGCGGCACTACTTGCCCTGTTTGTTGGTCAATGATTTTCACCTCTAAATGTGCATGGACTTGCCCAACCGTGCTTATCTGTTTTTCAAGAGGGGATCCCATTTTGGTTTGAGTAGATACTGGGCTGGTTTCTGTCATTCCATAGGCCACTTGTACATCGCGCATATACATCAGGGAATGTACTTTTTTCATGACTTCGACCGGACAAGGAGCGCCAGCCATCAGACCCGTACGCAAGCTGCTAAGATCATAGCTATTGAATTCGGGATGTTCTAGTTCTGCGATGAACATGGTCGGTACGCCATATAATGCCGTAGCTTTTTCATTTTCTACAGCTTGTAAAACAGCAAGTGGTTCAAAGCCTTCACTTGGATAAATTATCGTCGCTCCGTGTGTCATGCATCCCAGGTTACCGAGGACCATGCCAAAACAATGATACAGGGGTACGGGGATTATAACACGATCTTTATCGGTGAAATTCATGGTTTTTGCCACAAAATATGCATTGTTCAAAATATTATGATGGCTTAGGGTAGCACCCTTGGGGAAGCCCGTAGTGCCGCTTGTATATTGAATGTTTATGGGATCATCAAAGGATAATTCTTTTTGTCTTTTTTCCAAAGATGCTGTGGAGCTTTCTTCTGATTTTCGCATGAGGGAAGACCAAGACAACATTCCTTGTGGAGGTGTATCCGATAGGGTAACAACTGTTTTCAATTCAGGAAATTTGGAAGCATTAAGGGAGCCAAAAGCAGCTTTTGTTACTTCAGGAACCAATTCCAATAACATCTTTTCATAATCAGAGGTTTTGAATTTATCTGCGATGACTATCATTGTACATCCAGACTGATGCAAGGCATATTCTAACTCATGAATTCGATAGGAAGGGTTTATGTTAACCAATATGGCACCCACTTTGGCAGCGGCAAACTGTAAAATAGTCCACTCGCAACGATTTGAGGACCATATGCCTACTCTTTCTCCTTTTTTAATGCCCAAAACCATGAGTGCTTTCGCACATTCATTAACCTTCACCTGTAACTGGGTATAGGTCCATTTAACGTTTTGATGTAGTACAATTAACCCTTCATTGTTAGGAAATCGGCTCACTATTTCGTCAAATTTATCACCTACAGTAATCCCAAATAAAGGTTCATCACTAATTCCACATTTATAACTAATTCCTGCCATATTTTACAGATCTGTTTGCACTTTAGACTACTTAACTTATAAAGCGACTTTTAAGCTCGCAATCAACTGGTTAACTTCTTCCTTACTGGTGTAATGCACGAAAGACATTCTCAAAACTCCGGGATTTAAGGGAATGCCCATATCCATCAAAGGTCTCACTGCATAAAAATCACCGGTACCTAGCATCATTTTGTCTTCCGTTAATTTGGCATACACTTCGCCAATTGTTTTATTTAGTGGGATAATAGAAACAATAGGCAACCGGTCAGTGGTGTTATCGGGACCAACTATCTTGATATCCGAACGTGTTCTTAAAAAGGAAAGCAAATGTTCCAGCAACCCACTTTCGTGTGCCCTAAAAAGCTTAACCAAGGCCTTGCTTCTTTGAACGGAATTGACTTTCTCCTTGAAATGGTGCTCATATACGGTGTCGAAATAATCCAAGATTCCACTAGCAGCACCTATTTGCGCATGATCGGGCCCTGCCGGTGTTAACATACTTCTAGTAATACCTTCCTTGAAAAAATGGGATTGGTTTTCCATTTGCAATATCAAGTCCTTGTCGACATACATCAAACCTAAGTGAGGACCAAAAGTCTTGTATAAGGAGAATAGATAAATATCGGCCCTAAGAGACGTTATGTCCGGAAATCCATGCGGCGCATAACCCACCCCATCTACGACGGAAAGCGCCCCATATTTATGAGCGATTTGGCTAATCTCCTTAACCGGATTTATATGACCAATTACATTAGAGCAGTGCGGAAAAGCTACCATCTTTGTACGGCCAGTGAATAGTTTCTCTAAAGTTTCTATGGCTAGCAATCCCGTCCGTGGATCTACATGCCATTCGATTACATTAATTCCTGATTTGGACAGCCTCCGCCATGCACCTGCATTGGCTTCATGGTCTTGGCAGGAAACGATGATTTCATCTCCCTCCTCCCACATGGGACGCATGGCATGTGCCAAAACATATACGTTTTGTGTTGTAGAAGGGCCAAAATGAATTTCTGATGCTTCAACATTCAAGTACTCAGCCATTCTCCTATATGAAGTGTCCATCATTTCTCCGGCCTTGCTGGATGCAGGATAAGGATAATAGGGTTGCACCTTGTTTTTCAGATAAAAGTTTGTCAGTTTATCAATAAATTGGATACATGGGTAGGATCCTCCAGCATTCTCAAAAAAGGCCCAACCAGCTAATGTTGGTTCTGAAAATGCGGAAAATTGTGCACGCACAAAAGGTAAATCTAGTTTCATGATTACTTATATTTCTATTATTTTATCGGCTATTGAAAAATCACCTTGCCTATCAAAAGTTTTCCTCAATGAACTATATTGGATATTTAAATACAGGTTATTATTCGGAAATTTTTTCCATTGTATTTTGAAGAAAATCATCATGCAAAATGAGTTGGCAATTGCCATAACAAGGTACTGATTTATCCTTAAAAATGTCTGGTCTAAAGGACCCAATAAATAACAGATCAGTCTTTAGGATTGTAGAACTGGTTTCATTTGCAATCAGTGATTTTATAGGGAAGTTTTATCCGGATCACACTCATCTGTTTTACCTATTAAATAGTTGTTGAAGGTAATTTGGAAAGAACTTGATCATTAAAAGGAACGAAGGTCGGGTCAGGTATTCATGATAACCAAAAAAACTTATCCCAGAACCCAGTATCTGTGCCGTCTAACTTTTATCTATAAGTTCTTAATTGAAAATGCCAATGATACCGCTTGAATAATATGATATAAAGAAACAGCTTTAGATGCTTGGCATTTAGTTTCTTTTTAAACTTAATGGTCGATTTATTAAAATATGCGGATACACTATATATTTTATTCCTACCCATATCACTTAAAAGCTGATAGCTCAGATAACGAAGATAAGGCGCTAAGTTCCTTCCGCGATGTGATTCAAAGGTGTACATATTAAGGAGATAAGCTTCATTGTCTTTTAATTCGAATTTTTTCCGATTATAACTGAAGTCATTAAGCTCAATAAACATATAAGCTGCTATTTCTTTATTGTGCCGTAAACCAATACACTTTTGGCCGTCCTGATATCCTCGTAGTAATTCCTCCTCTTTCAAGCCTCGCTTGTTCTTACCAATATCCTTTATTTCTTCAAGATCCAAATATTCAAAAGTATATTCTTCCGGATTTCCCTTAATCGTAGGTTGTTCATAAACTGAGTCTGCCTCCAAAACCCAATAAAACGGATCGAAATCAAAACCAATTCGAGCCAGTCTATTTCGTATTCCATAAAATAAAAGTCCATTGTTGAGTATGTTGGACAACCATCGCCATCTATAAAACTTATCCTTATTTACTTCCATAGACCAACTTTCTACTTAATTGATTCCCTTCCGTATACGCCATTTCCCGGCGCTAATTCCATCCTACTACGAAATGTTGTGGGCTTCATTATTTTTCTGTCATTTGCTTCTGCAATAGTGTGTATTCTTTGTATCAGGTTTGAATTTGTGGCTAAAGTCGACCGATTGGTGTCAAACCAAATATTGTCCTCGATCCCAACCCGTACACCTCCTCCTATGGCTATGGACAGGGAGTTCATTTTCAACTGGGAATTCCCAATGCCGGCAAGACTCCATAGCGAATGTTCTGGCAAATCATTGATCATAACACCTGCATGTAGGAGATTCGCTTGGGAACAGGCAATATTTCCCAGTAGGAGATTAAAGTAATAGGGCGGCTTCAATAAACCTTTTCGAATCAGGTATTTGGCATAATTTACCATACCTATGTCGAATACTTCCAGCTCTGGTACAATACCATTTTCGAGCATAATCGAGGCTAGGTCTTGTACCATTTTTGGGGAGTTTATACTAGCTGTTGCATTAAAGTTCAGCGAACTCAGTGTTAAACTTCCCATGTCTGGTTTCAATGGGCCTTCAAGATATAATGGATCAGCCCGTTGTTTCAATTTCCCAAAATCCCTTCCGCTTAGTGATACGCATAAAACAAGTTCTGGTGCGAATTTTCGAATGCCGGCTATAATTTGGGCGTAGATCTTCTTTTCATAGGTTGGCTTACCGGTAACTTTGTCCCTTGCATGTAAATGCACCATGGTAATACCAAGTTCATGGGCTTTATGCACATCCTCTATAATTTCCGAGGCGCTGGTAGGTACATAGGGAGTCATCTTCTTGGTCGGAATCATCCCGGTTGGTGTAAAATTGATGATTAAGTCTTCTGACATATGTCTAGTCCTATACTAATTGATAATACGACTTTTAAAGTTCTTTTTTAGATTTTACCGAGCACATTCTAAATTGATGACATGTGTTTGCATCAAGTTGCTTCTAGGAAGCAACCCAACAATGTACGCTTTATTTAAGTTTCGAGCGTAAATATTAGCCGTATGACAAGTTAATCTTGTTCTTTTACACAAGGACAAAATAGGTCCTTCCATATTTTTGCTAAGTCTAAGATTACTACTCATTTGTTATGACTGAAGTAACAAGAGCGTGGAATTTGCTTAATTATTCTTAAATGCCAAACAGAAGAATATACAATGCCCATATAAAGCAAAAAGCGCAAAAAACATACAGGATATACGATAAGGTAGATTTGTTTTTCATAAGACTGGGTTTATGTATAGATAACCATCTTATGCACGCATTAAATATTTGCCTATCGGGAAATGGTGCGAATAATCGTTGTAGGGATTTAAATCAGTTCAAGTGCACTATAATTCTATAAAAGGAAATTGCGTAAAACCTGTAAAACCCTTAAAAACAACAGTTTATCGGTAAATAACATGTGGTTTAGCCCAGGATTTTCTTTAGGGCACTGCTAAACCGTTCCATGTCTGACATCTTTCCTGTACTTATTCGGGCCCAATTATAAAAAGGGGGGAAGGGTCTGCCAATTAATATATTTTCTTGTTGCATGGCGCTTATCATTTCGTTTATCGGCCTACCGGTTTTAAAGAAAATAAAATTCGTATGCGATTTTATATATTCAAGCTCTAAATCATCCAAAGTGTTATAGACAAGTTTTTTCGCCTTCATATTATTCAATATGCTGAATTTATAGAAATCGACATCCTCTAAAGCCTCTTTAGCAGCTTCTATGGCCAAAGTATTGGTATTGGCCATTACACTGGCCTTAAGTTTAGTGGCAATGTCAGGCCTGGTTATAAGGTAACCAATTCGCATACCTGCTAATCCGTATATCTTGGAGAAAGTCTTGGAAACGATAATATTTCGGCCCTCTTTGACCAGTTCGACCATTGAAGGATATTCAGGTTCGGTGATAAAGTCGTAATACGCCTCATCACTGAATATCACGGCTTTATCATCATGTGTTCTGCAAAAATCCATCAATTTATTTTTATCCAATATCGTTCCTGTTGGGTTATTGGGATTGCAAATGAATATCAATTTGGTTTTGTCGTTCACTTTGCCCGCCATCGCTCTTAAATCGTGATCCTTTATCGCATTAACAGGCACTCTATGAACCTTTGTGCCAAAAGTCTCAGCATAACGGAGCATTGCTTGAAAGGTCGGGTCTGCAGCAATGATTTCGCCCTCTCCAAATCCTCCGAAAGTCAATCCAGCGGCCTTTAATCCTTCTGTAGAACCACCAGTGATTACAATATGGTCCTTGGAAACTCCTTCTTTTTCGGCGATTTTTAAGGTGAGGGACGCTAGTGTTCTGAATGGATAGCGACATCCTAAATCAAAATTATTGGAAATCACTTCCCTAACCCGTTTTGATGGTCCGTATGGATTCTCATTGGCATTGAGCCTTGCCAATGGGTCGTTATAAATTGGGTGCTGCTGCAGTGGGTAAGAAAGAGCTTCGAACCCTCCTAACAAGGCAAAACTTCCGGTCAATCCAACAGTCTTAAGCCATTTCCTTCTATCAATATTTCTCATTTGTTCTTCTTAGAGAAAAAAGATACGAAAACTGATGATAAGAGCGATGCTAAAAAATCCAATTACAATTGAAACTCCTCATTATTGCGATCTTCACTGGAGATTTTTTCTGCCACGAAGACATCTTTCAATATATAAGCTGCAAGAATTACAATACCACAAATAAGTATAGGCAGTGCAAATTCCCAGTTCAATATTTTAAGTATACTGCCTACTATAATAGCTAAAGTACCAGCAACCATGGCAAAATTCCAAATTAATTGCTTTGTACTGTTTTTTGCTCTTCGGTCTTCATCAAGAAAATAAGCAGTTCCTTCCAGAACAAACCATAAAACGAATGAGATGGCAATGATCACCTGGAATAAAATGGTATATGGAAAATCCATGATTCTGAATATACCATTGGTAGTCCAGAAAAATACAAGTACCATTTTAACATAGTCCACAAAGTGCCTTGATGTTTTTTTAAAAAATCGAAAAATATAGAGAATACCAATAGCCGTAAACGATACGAACATTAACTGTGTGGCCATTGGCCACTCTAGGACTTTCATCAGCATGCCTATTAATAAAACGACTATTGCAAGCCTTAATGGCATGGTCAAAATCTTTTTATAAGTGCTCATAACATCTTGTTTATGAATCGTTTGAATTGCTTTAACGCTTAAATCACCTTAATATTGGCTTTTAGTCCTTCTATTATGCCTAGAATATTGTTTACCGTTTCCTTTAAATAATGCTTGATCAATACATGGGGTATGCGAATGGTTGTAAATCCATTTTTAAACGAATGCATCGTTCTTTCTAAATCATTGATCGCTTGTTCATGGGTCAGCATATGATATTCTGCATCAATCTCAATATTCAGTTTAACTCGCGAAATGGCGATATCAACAGATTTTTTTCCATCCCACCATTCCAACATTGTTTGTACACCTGCTTCTTTTAATCCGTAATATAACTGTATGGCTTCAACGGGTGTTTCATTTGCCTCGATCAGCTTCACCATTCGGGTCTGGTGTTGTTCACATAGTTCAACACCTAACCGCTCCATTGAATTTCGGTGCCTTAGATAATCGAGATTTTTGTTACATTCTAAACATGTCATGTAATAGGTTTTGATTTTGATTTGGGACTATTATAACCCTATAGTTTATTGATTATTATGTAACATCGACGTATGACACCCCACTTTTAGACGAACTGCAAACTTTTAGACGAACTGCATTAAAAAATGTTAAAACTGTGGTGAAAAGCCTGATTTTGATTGCGCTGTTTTTTGAGCGTTTATTCTCTCTTGATTATCCTAATATTTTTAACTTTAGATCCTCTACTAATAAGAAGGAATATGAGATATAAAAAGTATGCATTCCTATTAGGGTTTGTTTTAATTTTTTTTCAAAATGGCTGCAAGAAGGATTCTAAAGCACAATTCTCCAAAAGAGAGGAGATTGCCAAACCTGTATTGAATATTGACGAAGCCAACAGATTGGTAAGTTTGCCTTTTGGCTGTATGCAGGTTGAGTACCCTAATAAACTGGGGCAAACCTTGAATGATTCGACCCATATTCAAAACCCAAGAACATTGCATCCCGCATTCTATGGCTGTTTTGATTGGCACTCTTCAGTTCATGGACATTGGTCTTTGATTACATTACTAAAGCGATTTCCTAATCTAGATGAAGCTGATTCAATTCGAAAAAAACTAAAAGAAAATATAACCAAGAAAAACATTACCACTGAAGTGGCCTATTTTAGGATGAAAGGAAATAAGACCTATGAACGCACTTATGGTTGGGCCTGGTTGTTGAAACTGGCAGAAGAACTATATACTTGGGACGATCCCTTGGCCAATGAACTCAGTACAAATCTGCAACCATTGGCTGAAATTGTAATTCAAGGGTATATTGATTTTCTTCCTAAATTAAACTACCCAATTAGGGTAGGTGAACACAGCAATACAGCTTTCGGAATGTCATTGGCTTGGGATTATGCCAACACCATAGGACATGTAGCATTGACGGAAGTCATAGAAAGTAGTGTTGCGCGCTTTTATATGAATGACAAAGATTGCCCACTGGATTGGGAGCCCAGCGGATTTGATTTCTTATCACCTTGTCTTGAAGAAGCCAATTTAGTACGAAAGGTATTATCGCCTGATGAGTTTGGATCTTGGTTCGATAAATTCCTGCCACAACTGAATGATCCATCGTTTACCCTGCAGCCCGGAAAAGTATCGGATAGGACCGATGGCAAATTGGTGCATATCGATGGGCTTAACTTCAGTCGTGCTTGGTGTTTGAATGGTATAGCTAGGACCTTACCCGAATACCACCACTTAACAAAAATTGCAAATGAGCACATTAGCCATTCCTTGCCCAGTATTGTTGATGGCAATTACGAAGGTACGCATTGGCTTGGGACCTTTGCATTGTATGCACTAAGTCAAACCGAGTAATATGTTTAAAAAAATTGGACCCGGAGTACTGGTGGCCGCTGCGTTTATTGGACCTGGTACGGTTACGGCATGTACATTAGCTGGAGTTGGTTTTGGCCTTGCCTTATTATGGGCAATGCTATTATCGATTATCGCTACAATAGTATTACAGGAAATGGCCGCTAGGTTAGGGGTAATTACCCAAAATGGTTTGGCTGATGCTATTAAGAACGAATTGAAAACATCTTGGATACGAATTCTATTAATCGGTATTGTCCTAGCGGCGATAGTTATAGGCAATGCCGCCTATGAAGCAGGCAATATTGGTGGTGCTACCTTGGGAATGGACGCACTATTCGGCACTGAATACTCCAATTATTATCCTTACATAATTGGAGGATTGGCATTTATTCTTCTATACTTTGGGAATTATAAAACCATGGAAAAGGTATTTGTGACTTTGGTCTTGATTATGAGTCTTTCATTCATTTTGACTGCGATAATCACCAAGCCCGATATTCTTGCAATTCTGAAAGGTATGTTCGTGCCAAAGGTTCCTAAGGGAAGTATATTAATGATCATAGCCTTGGTAGGTACTACGGTTGTACCTTATAATTTATTTCTTCATGCATCACTTGTAAGTGAGAAATGGAAAAATAAACAAGATCTTCACACGGCAAGAAAAGACACTATTATTTCTATTGCCTTGGGCGGAATGGTTTCAATGGCCATTGTAATTGCTGCGACTGCGATTCCAGGAAAAGAAATAACCAATGTTATGGACCTCGCAAGGGGATTGGAACCCTTATATGGTGATACAGCAAACTATTTCATGGGCGTTGGACTTTTTGCTGCCGGAGTTACTTCCGCGATTACCGCACCATTAGCGGCTGCTTATGTTGCCAATAGTTGTTTTGGATGGTGTGTAGGGATGAAAGATTTTAAATTTAGAATTGTTTGGATGGTTATCTTGGGATTGGGAATAATTTTTCTTTCCTTCGGTATTAATCCTATAGAAATTATCAAATTCGCCCAGGTAGCGAATGGCATATTACTCCCTGTTATTGCCATCTTCCTTTTATGGATTGTAAACAAGTCATCGGTAATGGGCAAATATAGGAACACCAAATTGCAAAATGCATTAGGGCTTGTGATTATTGTGTTAGCGGTGGTACTCGGAGCAAAGAGTATTTTTAAAGTACTAGGTCTTTTTTAAATGGAAGGTATTTTTATTGATATCAATTGTGATGTAGGCGAGGGTGTAGACAATGAAGCTGAATTGCTGCCCTTGATTTCCTCTTGCAATATTGCCTGTGGTGGTCACGCTGGAGATGATGAGTCCATGACCCAGGTTGTGAAATTGGCCAAACAATTCAAGGTGCTAATAGGAGCCCATCCGTCGTATCCAGATCGAGAGAATTTTGGAAGGGTTTCTATGGATGTCCCATCAAATGTCTTGATTGGCAGTTTACGAGCCCAAGTACATGGTTTGGAAAAAATTATTGCCAAGGAACAACTTTTAATGCACCACATTAAACCACATGGTGCCTTGTACAATGATTTAGTAAAGAATGGAGCTTTGGCTGATTTGTTTTTAAAGGCCATTGAGGCTTATAAGGAGACTACAATTCTTTATTCCCCACCGAGATCTGAAATCGCCAAAAAAGCAATTAAAGAAGGTTTTAAAGTAAAATTCGAAGCTTTTGCAGATAGAAGTTATAACCAGGATTTGAGTTTGGCATCCCGAGAGCTGCCCAATGCCGTTTTGAATGAACCACAGTTAGTTTTGGACCAGCTGGTTAAAATGGTGAACGAAAATAAAGTATTTGCAATCAATGGTGCGATAGCTGATATTACGGTTGATACCTATTGTTTACACGGCGATACACCCAATGCATTGCAAATATTAACGTACCTTACCCAAGAATTACCCAAAAAACAAATCTATATTCAAAAGTGACTCATTATCCCATTTCAATACAACCTTTTGGCGAGCATGCGATTTTAGTGGAATGGCCCAATAAAGTAGATGAGGAT